>JAGCFU010000077.1 GCA_017649945.1 Bacteroidales bacterium
CATTAGGCAAAACAAACTTATCGACCTGCGGCTTGATGTTGATTTTCTTAACACCTTTATAGTTTTCCAGTGCGTTGACCTGGATTTCGTTGTCGAAGTGACCGATATTGCAGACGATGGCCTGGTCTTTCATGTTGAGCACATGCTCGAGAGTGATGACGTCGCAGTTGCCGGTGCATGTGACGAAGATGTTACCTTCCTTCACTGCCTCTTCCATTGTGGTTACTTCGTAGCCTTCCATTGCGGCCTGCAGTGCGCAAATCGGGTCGATTTCTGTGACGAGGACACGGGCACCGTATGAACGCATCGACTGTGCGCAGCCTTTGCCGACATCGCCGTAGCCGAGCACCACGATGACTTTACCTGCGAGCATCACGTCGGTAGCACGTTTGATGCCATCGGCGAGTGACTCACGGCAGCCATAGAGGTTGTCGAACTTGCTCTTGGTGACGCTGTCATTCACATTGATGGCAGGAACGAGAAGTTTTCCGGCTTCCTTCATCTGATACAGACGGTGCACGCCGGTTGTTGTCTCTTCCGAGACGCCTTTCCAGTTAGCCACCACCTTATGCCAATGCTTAGGATCTTGCTTATATGTCTCTTTTATTACACCCATCAAGGCTTTCTCTTCTGCGTTTGTCGGCTCCACTTCAAGAAGTTTAGGGTCGTTTTCGCATTCATAGCCTTTGTGAATCAACAGAGTAGCGTCGCCGCCATCGTCGACGATGAGGTCAGGACCGTTGCCATCAGGGAATGTGAGGGCGCGCATGGTGCACCACCAGTAGTCGTCGAGGGTCTCGCCTTTCCAAGCGAACACCGGTGTTCCGCCTGCCACAATGCCTGCCGCTGCGTGGTCTTGTGTCGAGAAGATGTTGCAGCTTGCCCAACGCACCTCGGCACCGAGAGCCTTCAACGTCTCGATGAGACAAGCTGTCTGGATTGTCATGTGAAGCGAGCCGCTGATGCGTGCGCCTTTGAGAGGCTTTGAGTCACCATATTTCTTACGAAGTGCCATCAGACCCGGCATCTCGTGTTCCGAAATCTCAATGTCTTTTCTCCCCCACTCCGCCAGACTCGGGTCTGCGATGAGATAAGGAAGGTCCATTTTCTTAAGTTCTTCTTTCATATTTCAATTTTATTTTAATTCAAAAACTACAGCGTGTTCGAGGTCGACATCGCCATTAATATTAATAAGGTATCCGTCGGCGGTCTTGGTGAGCTTGGCTTTTGCCTTGCTGCCGAGGATTTTCACCTTGTTCTTATTCAGATTTGCATTGATTTTTATTAAATCAGGCAAATTCTCGCCTTCGTCGAGCATATAAATCGCATAAACGCGACCATTTTTCTGTGTGAAACGCACTTTTCCGTCGCAATAAGGATAGAACGGGCGTGTGCCATAGATAGCTTCTCCGTTGATATTCATCCAGTTACCGATTTCGTGCATACGCTCCACAGCAGTCGGAGGTAGCTCGCCTTCCGGTGAAGGCCCCACATTGAGGAGATAGTTACCGCCTTTTGCCACGACATCCACCAGAAGATGTACTATCTTATTGGTACTCTTGTAGTTATCCGTCTCGACATACGACCATGAGTCACCCATCGACATGCAAGTCTCCCAAGGGAACGGAAGCAGAGTGTCGGGCACCTGCTGTTCAGGAGTCTGGTAGTTCTCGTATTTTCCGTGCACGGTGCGGTCGACGATGATGAGGTCGGGGTTGTTTTCGCGAGCCATCGCTGCAATTTTCGGCATGTCGATATCCTGGATATAGCCTTTGCAGCCGAGCCATGAGCGGTATTCATCGTTGAGACTGTATTCAGGGCGTACCCAGCCGCCATCGAGCCACAGAATATCGATGTCACCGTAGTTGTGCGTCAACTCACGGATTTGGTTGTAGGTGAAATCGCAGAAACGTTGCCAACGTTCAGGATATTTCTGAGGGTCGTAGTTCACGTTGCGGTCAGGAGTTGCCCACTGCTCAGCCCAGTAATCAGGATGATGCCAGTCGGCTTTAGAGAAGTAGAGGCCTGTCCAAAAACCTTGATTTCTGAAGGCTTCCACGATAGCTCCTGTGATGTCGGCTTTCTCGTTTGCAGAGAAAGGACACGAAGGGTCAACGGTGGAATATGTCGTTCCCTTAGTATCGTACATGCAGAAACCGTCGTGATGTTTGGTAGTGAAGACCACATATTTCATTCCTGCTTCTTTTGCGAGTTTCGCCCAAGCGTCAGGATTGAACTTTGTCGGATTAAAAGTAGTATTGAGTGCCTGATAATCAGATTTATACTGGATATAATTAGCACCGTTGCGGTTGATCCAGTCTTCGTTGCATATCGACCACGACTCCACCACGCCCCATTGAGCGTACATTCCCCAGTGCATCATGAAACCGAACTTAAGGTCCTGCCATTCCGCGATGCGGTTGGTGATGACAGGATCGGTATCAGGCTGAGTGAGGTCCTGAGCGTAGGCGGTGACACCTATTAATATTAGTATCGCGAGAATCAGTTTTTTCATCCGACCACAATGTTGATGATTTTCTTCGGGATGAAGATGACCTTGCGGATGCTGACACCTTCGAGCCATTTCTGTGCTTCCGGTGCGTTGACGACAGCGTTTTGCACCTCATCCTGTTTGATATCGAGAGGCAGTTCGAGGTCGAAACGTTTCTTGCCGTTGAACGAGACAGGATACATGAAGGTATTTTCAACAACGTTTTTCTCATCGAACTCAGGGAATTTCTGATTGACGACGCTGTCGTTGTGACCCATCTGGTGCCACAGCTCTTCAGCGATATGCGGTGCATAAGGCGAAATCATGATTGCCATTGGCTCGAGGATAGCGCGTTTGTTGCACTTCATGTCGGTGAGTTCGTTGACGCATATCATGAAAGCTGAGACTACAGTGTTGAACGAGATACGTTCGATATCTTCCTCTTCTTTCTTGATGAGCTTATGCAGAACCTTCAGTTCTTCTTTGGTGGCAGGCTCGTCGCTGATATCTGAGTAGAGTTTCCAGAACTTCTTCAGGAAACGGAAAGTGCCTTCAATACCTTGTGTATCCCACGGTTTCGACTGTTCGAGAGGACCGAGGAACATTTCGTAAAGACGCAGAGTGTCGGCACCATATTTAACCACGAGGTCATCAGGATTCTGGACGTTGAACTTCGACTTCGACATCTTTTCAATGAGCCAGTCGCAGACGAATACATCTGTGCCATCCTTATCTTTTTCATAGATAAACTGTGCATCTTTGAGGTCATCGCGCCAAGCTTTAAAAGCCTCAGTATCAAGAATATCGTTATGAACGATATTTATATCTACCAAAATCGGGTCGCTGAAGAACTCACGGTCTTTGCAATTCTTTGAAATAAACATTGGTCCACGGCTATAAGCCACACCTTCGACGAATGCAGGGACATCCTTTCCGGCAATCATATCTTTGATACGCTGTTCAACGTAGTCTGTCCCTTGTTCGTAATCGTTGATAACATCCACTATAGGCACCAGGAGAAGTTTGTATCCTCTTTCTTCCGCGAACTGGCGCCACGGTTCGGCAACTTTTTCTAAATCGCCCATTCTCTTTATTTCGACGAGTATGCCTCTGTCGGGACAGAAGAAGTCGAATTTGCGGCGGCCTTCTTTGTAGTCACGAATGAATTCAACGCCTAAACGTTTATCTTTCAGCAAGTTCCAGACATTGTATTCGCACATCTTCTCCATGTTTACACGGTAAGCGAGGCTTGAGCGTCCCTGTATCATTCCTTGGTTGATCATCCTCTGGAAAGGTTCGTCTTTGCAGGCGATTCCGAGGTCGAACAAGAATTTGTTCCAGAAGCGGCTGTAAATCAAGTGGCCAGTGGCATGTTCAGCGCCACCGATATAGAGGTCAACGTTCTGCCAATAGCCGTTAGCTTCCTTAGAGAAATACTCATTCTCGTTGTGCGGATCCATATAGCGGAGATAATAGCCGCTTGAGCCTGCAAAGCCAGGCATTGTGTTAGTCTCGATAGGATAACCCTCTTCGGTGACCCAGTTCTTGGCTCGTGCCAATGGCGGCTCGCCTGTCTCTGTCGGCTTGTAGGCGTCGATTGACGGCAGCTCAAGTGGTAACTTATTGACTTCCATTGCATAAGGCATTCCATCCTTGTAATAAATCGGGAACGGTTCGCCCCAGTAACGCTGACGGCTAAAGATGGCGTCGCGGAGACGGTAGTTTGTCTTACCCTTGCCGATGCCGAGTTTTTCAAGTTCTTCAATCATGCGGAGGATAGCTTTCTTCACAGTGAGACCGTTGAGAAATTCTGAATTAACCAGCACGCCCTCTTTTGCGTCGAATGACTCTGTCCAAGTGGCAGGGTCTGACGGTTCCTCGCCAGGTTTCGCAACCACCTGAATGATTGGGAGGTTGAAATGACGTGCAAAAGCGAAGTCACGGCTGTCGTGAGCCGGTACTGCCATGATAGCGCCTGTTCCGTAGCCCATGAGGACATAATCAGAAATCCAGATCGGGATGCGTGTTCCGTTGAACGGGTTGACAGCGTAAGAGCCTGTGAATACGCCGCTCACTTTCTTCACCTCTGACATACGTTCACGTTCCGAACGGTTTTTCGCCCATGTGACGTATTCCTGAACAGCAGCGCGCTGCTCGTCGGTGGTGAGTTGGTTTATCATCTCGTGTTCAGGAGCGAGCACCATGAAGGTAACACCGAACAAGGTATCGGCACGTGTCGTAAACACCTCAAAATCAATATCTTTATCAGCAACTTTGAAGAAAACGGATGCACCCATTGACTTGCCTATCCAGTTGCGCTGCACGTCTTTTATTGACTCAGTCCAGTCGACGGTTTCAAGACCTTGGAGCAGACGTTCGGCGTATGCTGTGATACGAAGCAGCCACTGTTTCATAGATTGACGGATGACAGGATATCCACCGCGCACTGAGAGGCCGTCTTGAACCTCATCATTGGCGAGCACTGTGCCGAGTTCAGGGCACCAGTTCACCATAGTGTCGGCGAGGTAAGCCAGACGGTAGTTCATCAATGTCTCCTGCTGTTCCTTCTCGCTCATCGCGTTCCATTCTGCGGCGGTGAGCGTCATCGGCTTTGTGCAAGCCACATCGAGGCCTTCAGTGCCGTTTTTACTCAGATAATCAACGAGTTGTGAAATGGGCTGAGCCTTCTTGCATTTATTGCAATAATATGAGTTGAACAGTTGGATGAAAGTCCACTGAGTCCATTTATAATAATGAGGGTCGCTGGTGCGCACCTCGCGGTCCCAGTCGTAACAGAAACCGATTTTATCCATCTGTTCACGATAACGGTTGATATTTTTCTCCGTGGTGACAGCCGGATGCGTGCCAGTCTGGATTGCATACTGCTCTGCCGGAAGTCCGTAGGCGTCGTAGCCCATCGGGTGAAGCACATTGAAACCTTTCAGACGCTTGTAACGAGCGTATATATCCGAGGCGATATAACCCAGCGGGTGGCCAACATGAAGACCCGCGCCCGACGGATAAGGAAACATGTCCAACACATAAAACTTCGGCTTGTCGTGGTCAATCTCAACATGATAGATTTTGTTTTCACGCCAGTATTCCTGCCATTTTTTCTCGATTTCTTCAAAATTATATTCCATAATAAATCTAAAATTTTCGCGTTTAAAAAAACGTGTAAAATTACAACATTTTTCGCTACACACCTTATATTAATTAAAAATTTTGTATTTTTGTGGTATGAAAAATAACATTTACATACAAAAAAGATGGTGGAACTGGGCTTTAGCTATGCTGGCTGTCATCATCATAAGTATCTCTATATATTACACCAACCATCTTGTGAAGCGTTTCGCGGCTCAGGAATCGAAGCAGATTGAGATGTGGGCTGAGGCGGTGCAGAGTCATGCCGAGTTGATGAACTACACCAAGGTATTCTTCAACGAGGTGAGCGAGCAGGAGCAGAAACGCGTGCAGTTGTTAGCCAGGGCTTACGAGAGCTTTCTCGAGGCCGGTCCTGAAGAAAACACCTCGATTTACCTCGACATCATACAGAGCAATATCAGCATTCCTGTCGTAATCACCGACAACAGCAGAAATATCGACCTTTCAATCAACATGCCGGAGCATCTTAAGGACAAGACGACATTCGACAACGAGATGATGCAGGAATTCAACGTTTACCAGCCGATAAAAATCGACCTTTTCGGAAAGACGAAGTGGCTTTTTTATAAAGAATCGTTGATTTACACAGAGTTAAAGGGCGTTCTTGATGATTTGTTCAAGCTTTTCATCAACGACGTGACAGATAACGCTGTAGGTGCGCCTGTCATAATCATCGACAGCACCGAGAACACCGTCTTGGCATACGGAAACCTCGATTCCATTAAGATGAAAGACCAAAAATTTGTTGAGAATCAAATACTTGCAATGCAAGCAGAATGTTTTCCGATAAAGGTGAATTATATTGACAACAATAAAGTTTACATCTATTACAGGCAGTCGGATTTGCTGTTACAGATGCGGTATTTCCCATTGGTTCAGATACTTATTTTCGGCTTGTTTGTGCTTTTAGCGTATCTGCTTTTCAGTTATGTGCGGCGTTCGGAGCAAAATCAGGTGTGGGCTGGCATGGCGAAGGAGACAGCGCATCAGATCGGCACACCTTTGAGCTCGTTGATGGGCTGGGTGGAGCTGCTTAAAATGGAAGAAAAGCCGTTCGTCGGGACGTCGGAAATGGAATACGATATCGACAGGTTGAACACCATCACCGAGCGTTTCTCGAAAATCGGTTCCATCCCGACCTTGGAGAAAACCGACGTGGTAGCATCCGTCGACAAGACGATGAAATATCTGCAGAGACGCTTCTCTTCAAAGTTTGAATTCGACATACAACTACCTGTACGTGAGATAGTTATACCTTTGAATGCGGCTTTGTTCAGCTGGGTTTTGGAGAATCTCACGAAGAACGCCATCGACGCCATGACCGACAAGGGCAAAATCACTGTGGAGATGACTGAAGACGATGCCAACGTGTTCATCGACATCAGCGACACCGGCAAAGGCTTGCCACGCTCGATGTATAAACAGATTTTCAAGCCTGGATACACCTCGAAAAAACGCGGCTGGGGACTTGGTTTGTCGTTGGCCAAACGTATCATCGAGAACTACCACAAAGGAAAGATCTTTGTGAAGAACAGCGTGACAGGTCAAGGCAGTACTTTCAGAATCGTTTTAAAAAAATAATTCCGAAAACAGGCTGGAATTCAGGAAAATGTTGTAATTTCGTGGATTAAAATATTGGATATGGCAATATACGACAAATTTCAAGATAAAACACGCAAAAAGCTGGCAGTTCTTGTAGATCCCGACAAGCCGTCGGATGCGCAGATCCTCTCTATTGTTGAGAAAGCCAACGCCGCTGACGTTGATTTCTTCTTCGTTGGAGGCAGTCTGCTCGTCACCGACAGTCTCGACCATTGCATAAAAATCATCAAGGAGCACTCGAATATTCCGGTTTTGATTTTTCCAGGCAACTCACTGCAAATCAGCAAGTACTGCGACGGATTTTTGTTGCTCTCCTTGATTTCAGGAAGAAATCCTGAGATGCTCATCGGACGTCATGTCATTGCGGCGCCGTATCTTAAGCTTTACGGAAACGAAATAATCCCGACGGGTTACATGCTCATTGACAGTGGCAAGGCGACGTCGGTATCATACATGAGCGACACCACCCCTATACCGCACGACAAAGACGACATCGCGATGTGCACCGCCATAGCCGGCGAGATGCTCGGACTGAAACTGATATATCTTGAAGCAGGTTCAGGCGCCTTAATGCCTGTCTCGACCAGCATGATTTCCAAGGTCAGCCAGATGATTAACATCCCGTTGATTGTCGGCGGAGGCATCAAGACACCGGAGATGGCAGCAGATGCAGTTAAAGCCGGCGCTGATATCATCGTCATCGGGACGGCGTTTGAGAAAGAGCCGGAGATG
The DNA here is from genome assembly GCA_017649945.1 of Bacteroidales bacterium. GTDB lineage: Bacteria > Bacteroidota > Bacteroidia > Bacteroidales > F082 > Limimorpha. Next base: position 7,991 of record JAGCFU010000077.1, read on the forward strand.
CTGAAGAAGTTTGCGGAAGCAATACATGGGGTTTAGAGTGTCGAGTGATTTTTAAGTTGAAAGTTTAAAATTTTGAAATATGAAGAAACTATTATTATCAGTAATTGCATTGATGTTAGTTGTGACATCGTTTGCACAGGAAAAGAAAATGTTAACGCCGGTTGATGCATCGTACAATAATTACGATGTTTATCCTAAAGGCAAGAGTTTCAAATGGTTAGGCGACACCGACAAATTCGTCTTCACTGAAGGCAACGAGTTACAATACCGTTCGCCGGGCGAGAAATCGGCACACGTCCTCCTTACACTCGACCAAATCAATGGGATAGCCAAAGACAACGGAATCGGCGATTTCAAGAGAATACCCAACATCACATGGAAGGACGAGAATTCTGGCTATTTTTATAAAATGAGTGAAGACAACAACATCGTTCTTTACAAACTGAATGTCAGCGAGAAAACGGTCAACAAAGTCACTTCTTATCCTGCCGACGCCGAGAACGCCACACTCAATGAGGCATCGATGAGAATAGCCTATACCATCGGCAACGACCTTTACATCGCTGACGGTGACAGGACTTTGAGACTTACAGAGAACCCGGAGCACGTCATCGCCGGACAGTCGGTGCACCGTAACGAGTTTGCCATCGACGGCGGAATTTTCTGGTCGCCAGACGGCAACAAACTCGCCTATTATCTCATGGACGAGAGCATGGTTACAGACTATCCGCTTGTTGACATCACCACACGCATCGCCACCGAAAAACCTATAAAATATCCGATGGCCGGTATGACTTCACATATAGTGAAACTGCACGTTTACGACATCGCGGCAGGCACCGACGTGGTGATGAAGACCGGCGAGCCGGAGGAACATTACCTCACCGCCATCACATGGAACAACGACAACGAGAAGATTTACATCGGAATCTTGAACCGCGGTCAGGACACTTTGAATTTCAACGAATACAACGCGTTGAACGGCGAGTTCAACAAGACGATCTTCCACGATGAAGACGCACAATATGTGGAGCCTCAGGGACCGGCACATTTCTTACCGGGCAGCACAACAGAGTTTGTGTGGCTTGCACAACGCGACGGATATTATCACATCTGGCTGCATAACACAAAGACTTTGAAGGCAAAACAGATAGAAAAAGGCAACTATGTCGTAACTTCGTTTGACGGTTTCGACGGCAAAGGCAACGCATACTACACTTCTACCGAGGTAAGTCCGTTGCAGCGTCATTTTTATATGGTGAACCTGAAAAACGGTAAAAAAACAAGAATCACCAAGCAACACGGCACTCACTCCGTGCTTCCAAGCAAAAGCGGCAAGTTCTTCATCGACAACTACACCTCCACCGACGCGCCAAGAGCCGCCGACATCATGGATGATAAAGGACGTTTCTTCGACTATCTGTACAAGGCAGAGAATCCTTTGAAAGACTACAACCTCGGTGTGACGGAGCTCGACACTATCAAGTCGGAGGACGGACAGGATCTTTACACACGTATCATCAAACCTTACAACTTCGACCCGAACAAGAAATATCCAGTCATCGTTTACGTTTACGGCGGTCCGCACGCACAGCTCATCACCGACTCATGGCTCGCAGGCGCCGGCATCTACCTCAACTACCTTGCACAGGAAGGATTCATAGTGTTTACCCTTGACAACAGAGGTTCCGCTGACCGTGGCGAGGCTTTCGAGCAAGTCATTCACCGTCAGTGCGGACAAGCCGAGATGCGCGACCAGATGGCAGGTATCGAGTATCTGAAGACCAAGCCTTACATCGACCCGGAACGTATCGGTTCAGACGGCTGGAGCTACGGAGGATTCATGTCCACATCATTGAAAATCAACTATCCTGAGACATTCAAAGTGAGCGTGGCAGGCGGTCCGGTCATCAACTGGAAGTATTATGAAATCATGTACGGCGAGCGTTATATGGACACGCCAGAGGAGAACCCTGAAGGCTATGAACTGACGGCTCTCGACAACAAGACCGACAAGCTCGAAGGCAAGCTTTTAATGATTCACTGCACCACCGACCCTACTGTAGTTTGGCAGCACAGCTTGACTTTCGTGGAGAATGCCATCCACAACGGCAAGCTCATGGATTATTTCGTATATCCCGGCCACGACCACAACGTATACGGCATGGATAGAGCACATTTGATTATGAAGATTACGGAATATTTTAAAGATAATCTTTAATAATAAGTTGATTATTTGTCATTAGTCATCAATTATCGAATTGCCACCTTTCTACGAAAGCTGAAGATTCAATAATTGATGACTAATGACTTAAAATAGTTGTTTGTTTTTATTTCCTCACTCCGTTTTCAAACTTCACCACGAAGGCTCCGTTGTAGCCTTTGGCTATCACTTCTTGCAGATAACTATCGGCTTCAGCTTTTGTGGTGAAGCAGCCGGCGGTGTATTTGAACATGCCGTTATGTTCGTAATAATCAATGTCTTGCAGGTTTTCATAAATACTTTGCGGATTTTCGACGGGACGGTTTTTTGTTGTAAACTGAACCTTGTAAACAACACCTTTATTTTTGTCGACGGCAGGTTTTTCGGGAACCTCTTGCAGCAGCTCTACAGAGTCTTTCTCGTAGTTAGTTTTATAGGTGCAGAAAGCGCGAAAAATAGCCGATGCGAGATAATCCTGGCCTTCAGTTGACGACATATAAGTCTCCTCAATAGGATTTGAAATGAAACCAAGCTCAACCAAAATCGAAGGCATGGCCGTTTTGTAAAGCACCAGAAAACCAGCCTGCTGCACTCCCCTATCGTGACGTTTTGCTTTGTTAACTAATTCATTCTGAACGAGTTCAGCCAACTCAAGAGAGCGATGTTTAAATTCACTCTGAATGAAACTGAACGCGATATACGCCTCGGTGCTGTTCGGATCAAAGCCGTCGTAGTTCGCTTGAGCGTCACTTTCGTAGAGAATTGAAGCGTTTTCACGTTTAGCGACATTCAAATTGGCACTGTTGCGATGCTCACCCATCACAAAGGTCTCCACGCCACATGTTTGGGGAGCGTTAGCCACTGAGTTACAATGAATTGAAATAAAAATATCGGCATTGTTACGGTTCGCTATGCGCGCACGTTCCATCAACTCGACGAAAACATCCGATTTTCGGGTATAAATCACCTTCACGTCAGGGTATTTTTGTTTGATGTATTCGCCTGTTTTCTTGGCGACGGCAAGAGTGATATCCTTCTCTTTCGCCTTTTTCCCCACAGCTCCGGCGTCTTTCCCGCCATGCCCAGCATCAATCACAACAGTCTGAATCTTAGCCGTTTGGGATTGCATCACATGCGGAAAAACCAAAATTCCCATTAATATAATAAAAAATATAATCTTGTACTTCATAAAAATACGTATATTTGCAGTTTGAAATATTTTGAATTTTTCACAAAATTAGATAAAAAACTTGTACACAAGGCTAACATATCGATTTTTTATTGTTTTTTCACTCTGTCTGATACTGTTTCCAACACGCAGCAGATGTCAAAACATTTTAGATAGCCTTGACAATCAGACAGTTATCGACACAATACATCGCAACGACAGTATTCAGCCGTTGAAGAAAGAGAAAAAATCGGCGATAGAATCACAGATTGAGCGAACCAGCAACGACTCCACTGTTCAGGACTTCAAAAACAACAAGATTTTCTACTATGGCGGCGCTGTGATTAAATATGACGACATTGAGATTCAGGCCGATTATGTGGAATTTGACTTCAACGAGCACACCGTCTTCGCCAAGGGAATGCCCGATTCGACAGGTAAAATCTCGGGAAAGCCAGTCTTCACACAAGCCGGACAGAAATATTATTCCGACGAGATGTCGTTTAACTTCGACACGAAGAAAGGTATCATCAACAAGGTGTTCACAGAGGACGCTCAGAGTTTCATCCACGGCAACAAAATCAAGAAGATGGACGACGGAAAAATCAACGTGCGTTCAGGCTCTTTCACAACATGCAACAACAGAGAGCATCCGCATTACGAGTTCCATTTCAACAAAGCCATCGTCATCCCTGATGACAAGATAGTGGCTAAATACATGTATTTGAAGATTGAGGAGACGCCGTTGCCGATAGCCATTCCTTTTGCCTTGATACCCAACAGCAAAGGTCAGCGTTCAGGTATCCTTATACCTTCATTCGGTGAGTCGGCAAACCGAGGCTATTATTTCGAGAACGGAGGTTATTACTGGGCTATCAACGACTATATGGATTTTCAGCTCACCGGCGACATCTACACTCGAGGCAGCTGGGCATTGAGACCGTTGTTCAGATACGTCAACAGATACAAATACAGCGGCAACTTCAACGCAAGTTACGCCATCAATAAGGTGGGCACTGAAGGCTCCGCTGACTATAAGGAGAGCACCGACTTCAAAATCAGATGGACGCACAAGCAAGACCCTAAGGCGCGTCCGAAGTCATCGTTCACCGCCGACGTCTACATCGTGAGTAACAATTACAACAAATACAACGGAATGACGATTACTGAGCATCTCAGCAACACTTTCCAGTCGAGTATCGCATTCCAGACAAGCTTCGCGAACCTGTTCTACCTCACCTTGAACGCCAGTCACAGCCAGAACACCTTGTCGCACAGCATGACGATAACGCTGCCTGAGGCGACGCTCTCGATGAACCGCGTATATCCTTTCAAGAATCTCGGCAAGAAAGGTAAAAAACACTGGTACAGCGAAATCAACGTCAGCTATTCGGTTAACGGAAAGAACTATGCCAGCATGGCCGACAGCCTCTTTTTCAAGCCGGGATGGACAGACAAGATTCAGAACGGTATCCAGCACCGTGCGCCAATCAACATGCCAATCAAGCTGTTCAAGCATTTCACATGGACGACCTCGTTGAATCTCAACGACAAAATGTATTTCCAATACTACGAAAAGCATTGGGTTGAAGACGATGAAGGCAAAGGCAAGGTCGTCACTGATACCATACCGCATTTCAGAAACGTTTTCACCTACGACGTGTCGAGTAACATCACGACAAAGGTATACGGCATGTTCCGTTTCAAGAAAGGCCCCATCAGAGCTGTGCGACACGTCTTCACGCCGACCATCGGAGTATCGTACAACCCCGACTTCAGCAATAAATTCTGGAATTATTACTCATCGTACATCGACGGCGACGGCAACGAGCAGAAATACAGTTACTTCCAAGGTAACATCTACGGCGCACCGGCAGGTCAGAGGTCAGGAAGGATAACATACAGCTTCAGCAACAACCTTGAAATGAAAGTGCCGTCGAGAAAAGACACCGTGACAGGTCTCAAGAAGATTGTTCTGATTGAAAACCTCACATTCTCAGGCAATTACGACCTTGCCAAAGACTCCTTGAACTGGTCGTATCTCAGCATCAGCGGAAGGACGAATCTCTTCAAGAACTTCAGCATACAGTATTCAAGCATGTGGGACCCGTACATCCTCGACTCAACCGGAACCAAGCAGCTGAACCAGTTTGAGTGGGACGTCAACCACCGTCTGTTCAGAAAGAAGAGCGTGACGTGGAACTTCAGCGCCAACTACACCTTCAACAACAAGACTTTCGCCAAAAAAGACAAGAAATCAAAGAAGCCGGAAGCACCCAATGCCACTGAAGACGAGCTGAACGACATCCTGAGTCACCCGAACGAATACGTCGACTGGTCGACGACATGGTCGATATCGCTCAGTTATAACCTGCGTACGGTGAACAACCCGTCGTACATCAACTATATCATGAGAGATAACAGGTCGACGGTACAGACTCTGGGTGTTCAGGGAGAAATCAACCTGTCGCCGAAATGGAAATTCTCAGCCCATTCAGGATGGGATTTCGAGAAAAAGAAGATTTCCTACACCTCACTGACGATTTACCGTGACCTGCACTGCTGGGAAATGCGCTTCAACGTCATCCCTTACGGAACATACAAATCGTGGAATTTCCAGATCAATGTCAAGGCTTCAGCGTTGCAAGATTTGAAGCTGACGAAGAAGAAAGACTATCGTGATAATTATTGATAAAATTATTGAAATTTAAAAAAATATTGTTATCTTTGCGGAAATTAAATCATAATACTATGAAAAAAATATTACTTATCACGCTGATTTTCAGCTGTTTAGGATGTTTTGCACAAGTTGAGACGGAATATGAAAAATATGTCCGTGAGCAAAACGAGCAAATGAAATCCATGCAACAATCAGACCAGGAAGCCATGAAAAAGCTTCAGAAAGAGTATGAAGACTATGTGAAAGCCGAGAAAGAAGCTTACGATAAATTTGTCAAGGAGAGAGAAGTTGTTTGGGGCAAGGGCAACGTGAAGGAAAGTACCCAGAAAGACTGGGTCGAGTATTCCGACAACGGCAACACCAGAAGCACCGTCGATTTTGAAAGCGGCGAGGCAACCATTGAAATCGTCCAGGAGCCAAACAAGCCAGTCGACAAGAAAGAAATCGAGAAAAAACTGAAGTTTTTGCTCATCAACAAAGGAAAGACCAAAGACTACGACTCTGAGGTTGAGAAAGCCGTCCCGCTCCAGGAGAAGCCAGTGCTTGAGAATCAGGTGCAGACACCTTCAGGAAAAGTAGTGACGGAAGAAACCGTCGACGAGAGCGTCAAGGAGATTGTTGAGACAGTGAAGACTGAGGTCAAGACCATCAAAGGCGCCGACAACAAAGAACGCGAGGTTGTGACAATAAAGTTAGACCTCGTTCCGGACCATATCCGCACACGTGCCGAGCAATACAAGAAAGAAGTGCAGAAATACTGCGACAAGTGGGGAGTCGACCCAGCCCTCGCATACGCCATCATGCAGACAGAGTCGTCGTTCAACCCGAAAGCCAAATCATATGTGCCGGCATTCGGTCTGATGCAGATTGTGCCAAGAACAGCAGGTGCCGACTGCGCACAGAGCCTCAAGAAGCCATTCGCGGCACCGACAGGCAACTACCTCTATGAGCCGGAGAACAACATCGAGATGGGTGTGCATTACCTCTATCTTCTGAAGAAGAGATATTACAAAGACGTTAACAGCGTCGACAAGCAGAACCTTTGCGTCATCGCTTCGTACAACACCGGCGCAGGCAACGTGGCACGCGCTTTGAGAGGCGACACGAAGATTGGCAAGGCCATTCCTCAAATCAACGAGATGAGCTACGACCAGCTGTTCAAGTATTTCGAGAAAAAGCTCATGCCTGAAACACAGAACTATATCAGAAAAGTTACAGAAAGAATGAATAATTTTAAATCTTGGTTAAAATGAAAAAAGCAATCGCAACAAACAACGCTCCAGGAGCAATCGGCCCATACAGCCAGGCTATAGCAGCCAACGGTTTTTTGTTTATCTCAGGTCAGATGCCGGTGAATCCGGCCACAGGCAATGTGGTCGACGGCGGCATCACAGAGCAGACACAGCAGGTGATGAAGAACCTCGAAGCCATCCTCAAAGAGGCAGGATGCACCTTCGACAACGTGGTGAAATCGACATGTTATCTCAGCGACATCGCCAACTTCGGTGCCATGAACGCGGTGTACGGACAATATTTCAAGCAGGATCCTCCGGCGCGCGCTGCATTCGCAGTGAGGACACTCCCAAAAGAAGTGATGGTTGAAATCGAGATGATTGCCGCACTTTAAAGTTGAAAGTTTAGAGTAGTTTAAATAGTTTAAAGTTAATAGTTAAAAGTTTAAAATTATGAAAAAAGTATCATTATTATTAGTTGTGGCATTCTTCGCCGCATTGTTCACAGTCACTTCTTGTACGAAAGACGACGACAAAGACAACAGCGCCAACTATTCAGAACTCATAGTCGGAAGATGGAAAACCAATGCCGAAGAACCATATTATGAGGTTTATTATGCAAACGGTACCGGAAAGATGTGGGACACAGCTGAAGATGTTCAGGAAGAAGACGCAGACACATTCGACTGGACTATCGACAGCAACAACAAGCTGACACAAATCATTCATTTCCAGGAAGGACAAGCCGATCTTCCGCAATATTGCAACATTATCACACTTAATGAGACAACATTCAAGTACAATAATGACGGTTGGAGAAGGACTGTCAATCTGATAAGAGTAAATTAATTATGAAAAAAGCTTACAAGGTCACATGGATCAGCCTCGCTTCGGTGGTGGGCGTGGTTTTGATAACGGTATTAATAGCATTGTATCTGGTGCTAAGCCCGAAACGTTTGACGTCGTTAGTCAACAAATACGCGGCGAACTTCATCACTTGCGAATACAATATCGGCAAAGTGGACCTCACTTTGTTCAAGTCATTCCCTAACGTGGGGCTTGAGATTGACGATCTTGTGCTTATCAACGGTTCAGACAAATGGGAGTCGGACACTCTTGCCGCAATCGACGAATGTGTGGTTTCATTGAACCTCAAGAAACTCATGTTTGAAGACGCGATAATAGTGAACAGCTGTATCCTCAGCGGCGGCTATATCAACGCCTATTTCGACGCTGAAGGCAACAACAACTTCGACATCTTCCCGCCAAGCGAGCCGGAACATGAGGTTGAACCTGAGACGGAATCGACATCCTACAGCATCGACCTCGAAAAAATCAAACTCAACAACATCAATTTGAGATATGCCGACATGGCGTCAAACACCGCCGCATCGGTAAAAGGTCTCGACCTCATTCTCAAAGGAAACATCAAAGAGGAGCTGATTTTAGCCGATATGGATTTGCATATAAGCAATGTGACAGCTGAAATCAACGACACCACCTCGATAAAAACCGCCATCAAACAGATTGCTGTCAACGGCAAAGTCAAGATGGCAGGCGACGACATCAACGCTAAAACCGTTATCTCGACAGGCGCGTTGGCGTTCCTGATGACAGGCGACAGCAATATCGGCGCCAACTACAGCACTTTGAACGCAAGCTATAACGGCGACGTCAACAACTACAATTTCATCAAAGGCGTCACCGACCTGAAAGTCAGCGGAGTGACGGTGGCGATGGACAACGAGACATACGTCGACAACGCCAATATCAGCTTCAACTCCCCTCTCCAATTCGACGTTGAGAAATTCGACGCTAATTTTGAGAAGTCAGAGTTACAGTTCAACGACATCATCATCGGATTCATGGGACAGCTGGCAATGACTGGCGATGACATCAACCTGAACATGGATGTCAACACCAACACCATCGTCATCGGCGACGCCATCAAACTCATTCCGCAGAGCATGAACGAAGAGCTTCTCGCCGGCATCACTGTCGAAGGCAATCTGACGCTCAACACGCATATTGAAGGAACATACAACGAGCAATCGATGCCTGTCGTTTTGGCCGACGTCGACCTCAACGGCGGTTATGTCAAGATGCCTGAAATGCTTCCTTATCCGCTCACCAATGTCAACACGGCGGTACATGCCGATTTAGACCTCAACGGAAAGTCGGACGTCACGCTTAAGTCGTTAGGAGCGAGGATGAACAAGAGTGTCTTCGCGGCAAGCGGCACTGTCAAAGACGTGATGGACAAGATGATCTGCAACCTCAGCGTCAAGACCGACGTCGATTTCAACGATGTCAAATCGTTCATGCCGGAAGAACTCATCGCGAAAGGTACAGTGAAGGCCGACATCAACATCAAAGGAACCGTCGACCAGTTCACGAACCTCGACCTGATGAACACCAAGTTGAACGGCAAGCTGCTATGCAACAACATCGACATCAAGTATTGCGACACCATCAATCTCAACACTTCTGAGTTGAATCTGACGTTTGCTCTGCCGAACCCTGCCGAGAACTTCCTCCGTGACGGCCTTGTATGCGTAAAACTCAAAGGTAAAGACCTCAACGCCGACATCACAAACATGATGACAGCGGCTCTTGACGATTTCAACATCGAGGCCCAGGTATCCAATGTCCTCGACAGTACAGCGGTATTGGCAGCAGCCACCGACTACGGCTTCAACAAGATTGACTTCGTGATGGACGACATGGAATTACATTCCAACAATGTGAACGGTAGCGCTTTCTTGCTGCCTTCACTCATCGAAGGTAACGTCTACTACGCGGCAGTGTACAGCAGCGACAGCCTTTCGTTTGCCATGGGCGAAGACATGTATTTCGCCACAGAAGCCCTGTCGCTCGACGTCAATGCCGACTACAACGAGAAAGCCGAGAACATACTTCTGCAATGGAATCCCAAACTCAATCTCGACTTGAACAATGCAGTCTTCGCGATGAAAGACCTCAGCGAGAAGGTGATTATCCCTCAAATTGTAATGACATATAATGAAGAAGGGCTCAACATTGAAAACAGCCGCATAGAACTTGGTAATTCCGACTTTAATCTTGACGGAACAATCACCAACATCTACGACCATTTCAAGAACGATGAGCTTCTGACCGGTGAGCTATCATTCAAATCAGATTACACTGACGTGAACCAGCTCATGGACATCTTCAGCGGAATGGGTGCTGAGGAAGAAGCCGAGACTGCCCAGAACAACAATGCCGCCGACAGCACCGCTGTCTCAGAAGGCGACCCGTTCATGGTACCTTACGGTGTGGACATCAAGCTGCACACCTTAGTTAACAATGCCACTGCCGGCAACATGGAGATTCACAATGTCGGTGGCGACCTCACAATAAAAGACGGCATCCTCGTGTTGCAGGAGATGGGTTTCACCAGCGAAGCAGCCAAGATGCAGCTCACGGCATTGTACAAATCGAAGAGAAAGAACCACCTCTATGCAGGTTTCGACTTCCATTTGCTTGACATAGACATCGCCGAGATGATTAAAATCATTCCTGACCTCGACACCATCGTCCCGATGCTGAAGTCGTTCGCCGGAAACGCCGAGTTCCATTTCGCAGCAGAGACCAACCTGAAATCCGATTATTCATTGAAATATTCAACGCTTAAAGCGGCGTGCAGCATCGAAGGAAAAGACCTCGTGGTGCTCGATAGCGAGACATTCAACAAAATAAAGAAGCTGCTGCTGTTCAGCAAGAAGACCGACAACAAGATTGACACTCTCGACGTGCAGTTTACGGTGTTCAAGAACGAAATCGATGTGTATCCGTTCGCCATCTCGATGGATAAATATTCGGCCATGCTCTACGGGCGTCACAACCTTGACATGAGCTACGACTACAACATCGCGGTGCTCAGTCCTCCTATCCTCAGCAGGTTAGGCGTTGAAATCAAAGGCCCGGACTTCGACAACATGAAGTTCAAAGTCAGAAGAAGCAAACATAGAAACATGTTCAAGCCTGAGAAACGCGACTACAAAGAGGAGAAGATTGCAGAAATCAAGAAGATTATTTCCAATTCGTTGAAAGAGAACGTGAAGAAATAAAAACTTGAAAAAACATCTCGTCATAATTCTCGCGCTACTCTTTGCGCTCTCGTCGTGCGACTCTGATTTGCGTCGCGCAAAACGCTATTACCAGCAAGCAAAGGAGGTTGCAGCTTCCGACCCCGACAGCGCGCTCATTCTCATCGACAGCGTACTCAACATTATGGTGTTTCTCGACGACGACATCCGAATGAACATGTCGCTGATGCAGGCCGAGGCACTATTTACACATCCCGACGGCGAGCGACGGGAACTCTCCCAGCGCATAAAAGCAAAGAAAATTTACACCATGCCCGAACTGGAACGCTCCGCCGAATATTTTGCCGAAAAAGGTGACTACCAGAAAGCCTCCTACGGCGCACTTTATAGCGGATATGTGCTACATGAACTTCGCGACGATGCTGCAATGGTCTGTTTCAAAGACGCCGCAAAATATGCTGAGATTACTGGTGACTCGCTGACTTATGCAAGAGCACAAAAAAACGTAGCGAGACTACTTTATGAAAGTTATATGATAGACCAAGCCATTGACGTATTGATGAAAACAGAAAACTACTTTGGAAATAATTATGCTGAACGTGTTAATGTTTTGAATTCAATGGCTGTTTTAAATATTCTTCTTAAAAGATTTGTTGTTGCCGAAAAATGTCTGGAGCAGGGGCTTACTTATTTGAATCCGGAAGAATCTCCCAATATGTATTGGAAAGTTATGAATAACTTTTCTGTTTGTTGTAGAGAACAAGGGGAAATAAATGATGCTATAGGTTATTTAAGAAATCTTGACGATGAATCTGACACTACCAAAATATTGATTCATTATTTAAACTACGGAAAAACATTCGTTAAAGGATTACAATATGATTCTGCCGCATATTATTTTAATGAAGTTAAAAAACTTTTGCCATCAGCAAAAATTAAAGATGAAACGATTGTTTCAGCATACGGAGCATTCTCAGCTTTTGAGGAGTTAAGAAAGGATTATGCGTCTGCTTTACTTTATCGAAAGATGCATGAGAGCCTGCAATTTGAAATTCAAGATAAATTGAGAAAAGATAATTTATATCACATAAATCAGAAATATGATTACGAAACTTTGCAAAACACCATGAACCGCCGGATAATTTCAAATTATCGCATTGAAATGATGCTGGCTGTGATGATTATTATCGTTTTAGCGGTAGCTCTTGTTCTGTATTATCGAATTATTCAAAAAAACAAGAAAGAGGCGGAGATGAAAGCCCTCCTTATGAGGGTCATGAAAGATAACGAGAATCTCATCCAAGACAAATCAGACAACCTTTCGGAGAAACTACGGTCTATGCAAAGGCTTGAGATTCTTAGTAAAGACCAGAAAGACAAATATCTGCTCGCCAATCTCGAGAATGAGATGTTCGGCGACAAGAACCACTGGAAGGTTATGACAGATTTGTTCAATACAATATATCCTGGTTGTTATGATTCATTAAAAGAAAAATATCCCGATATGAGCGAACTTGAACGCAGAGTTTATATGCTCAACGATTTCAAACTGTCGCGCATCGATGAGGCTTTGCTTCTCGATGTCAGCACCAGCGTGCTCGACAAAGCTCGCGGCAAAGTTAAAAAGCTCCTCGAACAAGACTCCGTCATTTCAACCGAAGTGTAATTTACTCCATCGTCATTTCGACCGAAGCGAAGCGGAGTGGAGAAATCTCACTCTGATTTTCTTAGATTATTTTTGTATTTCCCCCCAAAAAGTTTGGATGGATAAAATTCCATCTCATTAAAAATAAGCCGTTTGCACCATCTGCAAGCGGCTTATTTTTTGTATGGCAGTTTGTATGGGGGCATTGTTGCGATACTTTTGCAATCGGAATTCCGAAAAAGATTTCGAATAATTAAAAGTATCACAACATGAAAAAACTATTGACATTAATTTTAGCAGGCTTCCTGAGCGCAAGTGCCGTTGAAGCTGAAGCATTTAGTCATCAAGAAATCCCAAGTCAAGTTAAAGTTACTACAGATCCTCCTGCTTTACATAATATGATTGAGTTAAATGGTGATTTGGTTTTCAGTACAGGTCCGAACTCCATTGAAGCATGTCATAGTAAAAACACTGTTCAGGTATGTTTCCATCAAAATTTCGGGTATGTAAACATTACATTAATGAGTGAAACAGGCAGCGTGGTTTACAACAACACTGTCAACACTGCTGTTCAGCAAACATTTTACATACCTCTTTCAGGCACGTCAAGTGGCAACTACACCTTAGTATTAGACAACGCCAACGGCTATGCCGAAGGAGAGTTTGCAAGATAATAATACCTTTAATTAACAAGATTTTATTAACAAATTAAATTTCAAAATTATGGTTAAAAAATCAAAAATCGTTGCCGTAGTTGCGACATTGCTCATCGC
>JAGCFU010000078.1 GCA_017649945.1 Bacteroidales bacterium
ACCATGTTTTCTTTTGTCGCCAAATAAGATTTTTTTGCCATGTCGCTAATGCTTTGGGCACTATCTTCGTTCCAGCAGACGATGATGTTTTTTTCCATGGGAACCTCCTATTAGTTTAATTTTTGCAAAGATAAAACAAAATCATATTATAAACAACTGTTTGATATTTTTTATGAACAGACGGAATGTATGCTCGGATACAATTGTCAATATGCGAGGGCAAAGGTAAAGAGAAAAGAGGTGGAAAAGTTAGAGGAAAGTTATCGGAATGAACAAATCCTACACTGGAGGAATTGGAGGAATTGGAGTTTCTTTTGGATGGTTTTTTAGAAGTCCGATAGGACAATAGGGCTAATAGGAGAAAAATTTTTAGTTAACCGATGTAACATTTTGACTTTTTTGATACTTATGTGGTGAAGGTTAATGAAAAAGTTGTATTTTTGCGACGAATTTACTCACAAATATTGCAAAAATTTGTGAGCTTTTTAATGGGTTAAAATATTGAATATGACTGTATTAGACCAAATTAAAGAACAAATTGTAAAAAGCAGGGAAGGAACCTTGTTTTTTAATAATAGTTTTCCTCAATATGATGAGGAATATGTGAGGCATGTGCTGTCGGATTTGTGTGAGCAAAAGCTGATAGCAAGGATTTCGTTTGGTGTGTATGTGAAGCCGATAAAGAGTAAGTTTGGCGATGTTTACCCTTCAGTTAACGATATTGTGGAAGCGGTTGCAAAGCGTGACAACGCCAAGATTCTGCCCACAGGAAACACTGCAATGAATCAGCTTGGACTGTCAACGCAGGTGTCGATGAAATCGGAATATATAACCAGCGGTTCGGCAAGAGTTATAACACTGGGCAAGCGGACGATAAAACTGAAAAGAAGCGTGCCTAAGAATTTCGCATATAAAGGTAAGATGATGCCGGTGCTTGTGGCAGCCATGAAAGCAATAGGCAAAGACAATATGACTGATGAGCATATCGGGATTATCAGAAAGCTTTTGATGGAAAATCCGGAAGAAAAGACCTGGCAGGCTGATGTACAGCTTGCTCCGGCATGGATACGAAAAACAATAACAACAATTAAAAACAGCATTAAAAATGAGCAGGTGGATTGATAACAGTGAGGCTGACCGTTTGTATATGGTCAACAAGGTGTCGGATTTGAAGGACATTGATCAGGAATCGGTGGAAAAGGATTGGTGGGTGTCGGCAGTGCTGAAAGCATTGTTTGAACTAAGCATTAGCAAATACATGTTTTTCAAAGGAGGAACAAGTTTAAGCAAGGGATGGAATATCATAAACCGATTCAGTGAGGATATTGACATTGCCCTTTATCGTGATTTCTTCCTTGTGGAGAAAGGCCTGGAGTGTGCAAGATGCAATAACAACAATCAAGTAAAACTGTTGAGGAAAGCTTCGCGCGACTTCATAATTGGTGAGCTTAAAGAGGAACTTGAAAAGAAGCTTGCCGCAAGCGGTTTGAATGTGAAGGTTGAAGCGGTGATGACATATTCGACACCTGAAGGCGAGAAGCCTATTGACCATGACACCGACCCGACAGTGATTAACGTTTACTACAAGAGTATTTTCAAAAACAGCCCCACATACGTTAAACCGGTGGTAAAGATTGAGATAAGCTGCTTGTCGATGAGAGAGCCTTTTGAGGTGAAGAGGATTGCATCGCTGATTTCGGAGTCGTTTGCGGATTACGACAATGAGACTATGGCTGACATTCCGACAATTTCACCGTCGCGCACGTTTCTTGAAAAGGCGTTTCTGCTGAATGAGGAGTATCAGAGAAACAATCCGAGAACGCTCCGCATGAGCCGTCATTTGTATGATTTGGAAAAGCTAATGGATACGGAATACGCCAAATCGGCACTGCAGGACAAACGGCTTTATGATGAGATAGTTGCACACAGGAAGAGGTTTTATCATGTAGGCGGTGTTGACTATTCGCTTGATTCTCGAGACAAGATTGTGTTTTGTCCGACAGGCGACATTCTTCAGAAGATGAGGGTCGATTATGAAAACATGAAATCGAGTTTCATCTATGGGAATCCGTTGGAGTTTGATGAGCTTATAAAGAGGTTGGAGGAACTGCAGGAGAGGTTTAGGAAGGTGTAGGACTCATAGGGCAATAGGGATTTATATTTTGCTATATTGACCATAGGTGACGTGTTGGAGTTGGCCAGTGGTGCACAGTTTGCGAAGGTATTTTTCAGCTGTTTTTGGAGAGATATGAAGACGCTCGGCTACTGAGAGATATGTGGAGCGGTTGAACTCGGACGGAAGGAGATCGAAAAACTTTTGGCATAAGACTGTGGTGTTGGATTTGGATGTATCGGGCTCGGTGGTTGGAAGTTTGGCGAATACATGGGCGGCATGTTGAATGAGGACGCGAGCCATACAGAGGACATTGTTGAAATCGATGTCGTCGCAGACAACTACAGGAGCAATGTCTTTACCGTCCATCAAGCGGAGCGCAGTAAGAATCATGGCGAGGCGAAATGAAATGAGACCGAGACGACGGACTGAGGCTATGATATCGGTGCCGAAGAGGTTTGCATATTCGAGCTGGACATCACCAAAGAACTGGTTGAACTTAGCCTGTTGCGAAGCGGAAAGAGAGAAGCGAATAGACTCGGCTTGCTGAAGCTTATGGTAAAACTCGAAGAACTGAAAACCTAGACGAATGAAATAGTCGTCGAGGGTGTCTGTGGATTGTGAGAACACATCGCGCCATTCCAATCTGAGATTCATGTTGTAGAAGATGAAACGGCTGAAGAGGCCGTTTTCGGCATCAGGAATTAGAGAGAAAATCTGTTTTGGAGTGCCTGAAAGCATAGCTGAAAGGCGAGGCTTGGTAAGCTCGACAAATTCGCGGTCTTTACGGCGAGTGTAGGATATCATTTCATGATGAAAAGCTTTGCGGAAACCGTCGGAGAAGTTGCCGTAGTCGGATTTGAAAGAGTTGGCCAATGTGTCGCCCTCAGTTTCAAAGATAAGACCAACACCGCCATTGTCGTTTAACACTTGGTAAACTGATGTTGCACTACTATTGGCTGGGATCAGTAATGTTTTAATAGGTGGCTCGACAGGAGGCTCGCGGTTCTTTTTATCCTGGACATATTCGTTCTGAAGGTGGCGGTATTCATCCATTTCAGCAGCATAGTTTTTCTTAAGACTGTCGTGAATTGGTTTGATAAGATGTCGGCAGAGGGTAAGTCGGCCTTTGCCGGCTGATGCTTGTGCCGCAACAAAAAGGAACAGATTTGGAAACACTTCGCGCTCGGCATAGTTGCCGGAGATGTTTGGAAGGCAAGCAGAAATGGCTGTTAGAGAGCCTAATAGGAGAAGGTCGGCATCTTCAAAGTTCTTAGCTTTATTGATGATTTGGGTCAAAAAGTTTGGCAAGAGGCTATAGATATCCTGAGAGAAGGTAGGCATTGGAGATTCCTCCAATTCCTCCAATTCCGACGATTCCTCCGGAGAGGAATTTGGAGAAATTCTTTCTTTAACGTTATACGGTTTAACGGAATTACGAACGAGTTTTATTCCACTTTGCTTCGCCAAGTGGAACAAGGTGTTGATGGTGATGCCGGAGCCTTTTGACTTTAAGCAGGCAGTGAATTGCTTGTCGGCTTCTTTTTCGGAATAGCCAGGATAAAAGCGGCTTAAGCGGTGGAAATATGAGCGGCCGGATTCACCGAGAGCATCCGCGAGGGCGAAGCCGAGATCACGCCAGGAGGCGTAATCGGGAGCGATGTCAGCTGAAGCACTTTCGACAGAGCAGACAAGCTGCTCTATTTCATCTTCCAAGGTCTTAATAGGACGAATAGGGCTGATAGGGCGAATAGGGGCGGAGCCCTCCGAGAACTGGGAGCTCTCGGGGGCTGACGCGACTTGGTTATTCTTTTCTAGCCATTCGGAAGGATCAAAATCTTTTTTCATGGTTAGAGGTTTTTAGGATTGATGTAACAATCGGGATCGTAAGGCAGAAAACAGGCTCTTGAAACGTCTTTGCCGGATTGGTCAACATCGATGTTGTAGGTCTGCTTCAGATAGTTGGCAACAGCTCGGAAGTAGTCGGCGTGGGTAGTTTGGGAGATATCGATTTCAATTATCCACTTTAAACCATCGCCTGAAGGAGAGACAAACAACAGCTGTGTTTCGAAATAATCATCGTTCAGGAGCTGTTGGCGAACCTCTTCGAGGTTCTTCAGGTGGTCGAAATCGAGGCAGAGAAGGCCTGAGTGCTGCACCAGAGCTTGGTCGGAACGTTTGGAGAAGATACCGGAGAAGGTGCAGTAATCGAATTTTTCGGATTTGAACTTGCGAGCTTCTTTGATATCGGTCTTGGAGCGGAGCTCATGAGTGCGGCTGACAGCTGTGGGACCTGTGATGTATTCGTAGGCATCGGCTAAAGTCATTTTCAACACAGGGATGGTGTTTTTGATTGGTGATGGAAAGAAAGAGAATAGGGCTGTTTTATTTGATGATGTTTTCATGGGTGAAATCGATTGCGGATGGGACATAGTTGTCGGCAAGGACTTGCTGGAGGTCTTGACGGCGATAATAAATCTTGTTGTTTATCCTTGAATAAGGGAGTGTGTTGTTGGTGCGGAGCGTCTGAAGTGTGCGAGCACTGATGTGCAGCATGTGGATGACAGTATAGTTATCAATCCAGTCTTCGAGAGGTGTCTTAGCCACCTGCTTTTTATCTAAATTGTTCATTGCTCCTCCGTTTTTTGCTGGTTAGTGATGTTTTTGATGTCGCTCATCCTGTAACGGACTTTGCCGCCGAAGCGGACGGGAACCAGGTATTCTGTTTTTTCCCAACGCCAGAGGGTTGAGCGGTCGACACCGAGCATTTCGGCTACTTTGTCGGCACTTGGATAAGTTTCCTGGTTTGCCTCAGACAGTTGTTTTTCAAGGTCTCGGACTGTGTTGTCGAGAAGCTCTTTGTTCGCTTTGACCAAATCACCAACGCTGATGCTGACAATCATGCCCGGATGCTCTTTGGCCACTTCTATTAAATTGATGTTTTTCATTTTGCTAAATTTTAATTGTTTGTGCCGGCAATGCAAATTTAGCTTTGGGAAGTGGTTACGTGTCAAGAGCGATTTTAGTTACCGAATGAAAAATTTTTATAATTGATAATCAATAATATAACATTTCGTAACCATGCAAAATGGTTACCTGAATGGTTACCCAAGTTTTTAGATTCTACGCTTTTTTGTATTTATGTGCAGCACCTTTTATATAATCGTAATCGTGGTCGAGGTTGGAAGCGACGACATGAATCCAATTGTTTAAATTATTGGCGGTTCCAATTTGAAGATGGATTTCATAGACCAGATTACATAGTTTGTTGGATAGTTCGTAGGAACCTTTTTTATTGTTCCATTTCCTGAGGATAGAAAAGTCGGCGTGCTCTGCTAGGACTTTGAACTCGTTGAGCGAGATGTTGTAGCTGGTTTTTACGTTCTTGGAGTAATAAATGTCGGCCAGTATTTGTTCCTGATCGTGAGTGAACTCAAAGCGAAGGGATTTAGAGCCGATTATTTTTTATATATCGGCTCATGATCCGATTCGTAGTTGAGCGTGAATGATTGATAGAAGAGAGGGGGTTTCATGTTATTAAGTGATTAGTTAGTCGTTAAACAGTTTCATAGCTTCAGATTTTTCTTTATCCATAGCACCTATATATTTCTTCATAGTATCATAATCTTTGTGACCTGTAAACTTCATTATGATAGTCGGGCTTATGCCTAAACGAATTGCGGTACATACAAATGTACGACGTGCGGTGTGTGTTCTCACAAGTTCGTATTTTGGTACTGTTATCGATATGCGCTCGTTGCCTTTGAAAATGGTTTTTTCAATAGGTGTGTCGATTTTACAGGCGATTGCCATCTTTTCCAAGGCATCATTCATTTTCTGATTGCTGATAACCGGGAGAGCTTTGTTGTCTTTAAATTGGCAATTTTTATATTTATCAAGAATAGAACGGGTAATATCATTTAAATCAATTTCCAGTCGGTCTGATGTCTTGATTGTGGTTATATACATTTTATTGTTGCGGATGTTGCTGCGTTTCAGATTTTCTACATCGGAATATCTCAAACCGCTATAGCAGCAGAACACGAATACATCGCGAACACGGTCGAGACTTGGATTGTTGCTGAAATCATGATTTCTTACAGCTTTAAGTTCATTCTCATCCAAATAAACGACATCGCTTTCTGGAACTTCCAAGTTTAATGGGAAATTGCTGTATGCCATGTTAGTGTTATATCCCCATTCGGATGCCCAATTCAGAAACCAGTTTAGATAAGAAAAACGTTTCTCGACGGTGCTGTTAATCAGATTCATATCGTTGATTTCATAATCGACAAAGCCTTGTAGTTTTTCGAAGTTTAGACTTTCAAAAGTCATCTTGCTGTCGTAATCCTGCAGGTGCTTTTTTAAAGCTTTAAACTTAAAGATAGTTCCTTTTTTGAACTCCCTGGGCTTTTTTCTTGCGGTTTTGATAACAGGGGTTTCGGTGGCTTGTCCTTGTTTGTCAAGAAACAGATCGAAGACTTCGAAGAATTTCAAATTTTTTGTTTTTTTCTTTTGATCTTCTGGAACTGGTGGAAAATGGAAATCGTGGATGACTTTTTCAAGCCATTCTTTGTCGATTTTGTCTTTGGGTGTTGACACGAATGCTGCGGAGATGGCGTTCTCGAGATTTGCCAATTTCTCGGCTGCTTCTTTCAGTCGCTGCTGCTCGCTCAGCTTGGCTGTTTTTGAAATGGTTTTTAATCCGGCAGGTTTTGTTTCAGTGCGATCTGACCAGTCGGATGGTTTGACAAATATTCCTGATTTGACTCGCAAAACCATACCTCTGCCTCCGACGAAGCGGAGCAATACTTCTGACATGCCGCCAGCCTTTGTTTTGTCTGATAGTGACTTTGTAATTTTCATCGTAAACAATTTTTAACAATACAAAGATACGAAGAAAAATAATTCGGTTGACAAAAATCTTTATTTTTGTCAACATTTTTAAAAA
>JAGCFU010000079.1 GCA_017649945.1 Bacteroidales bacterium
CACTCTCGGTGGCATCGTTGACCTTCTGAAATCATTTGCCGAGCAGCCCAAAACCCTGATGATTCCAGAGATTCCAGCTGGCAGCTTCGCCAAGAAGCTCTACTCGACATACCTGAGCTATCTTCCGAAAGAAAAAGTCGCCTTTCCGCTGAAGATGAACGTTGATAACCGCGGCTCATTCACAGAGCTGGTGCACACCCTCAACTGCGGTCAGGTCTCGATAAACATCAGCAAGCCTGGCATCACAAAAGGACAGCATTGGCACAACACCAAGTGGGAGTTTTTCATCGTTGTCAGCGGTCACGGCCTTATCCAGGAGCGCAAACTCGGCACAGATGAAATCATAGAGTTTGAAGTCACTGGCGACAACATTCAGTGCATACATATGCTCCCCGGCTACACCCACAACATCATCAACCTCTCAGAAACTGAAAATTTGGTGACGGTGATGTACTGCAACGAGATATTTAATCCAGAGAAGCCGGATACGTTCTTTGAACCTGTAAAATAGGTTATAATATGCCAACTAATCGCATCCACCTCTGCCTCGCCAAAATGTCGCCAACCGGCGCTGAGCAACGTTACATCCAGGAAGCTTTTACAACCAACTGGATTGCGCCACTCGGTCCCAATGTCGATGCTTTTGAAAAAGATTTGGAGGCATTTATTGGCGGATATCATGTCGCAGCAGTTTCATCTTGCACTGCTGCAATCCATCTGGCATTACTGCTTTTAGGCGTAGGCAAAGGTGACGAAGTGTTGTGTCAATCATTCTCATTTTGCGCAAGCTCAAACCCCGTGGTTTACTGCGGAGCTAAGCCGATATTTATCGATAGTGAGAAGGAAACTTGGAACATGTCGCCAGAGCTTCTCGAAAAAGCGATAAACGACAGAATGGCTAAAACAGGCAAAAAACCGAAAGCGATAATAGTTGTTGACCTTTACGGAATGCCCGCCAAATGGGACGAGATAACTGCCATAAGCAAAAAATATGACATCCCAGTCATCGAGGATGCCGCCAACGCACTTGGCTCGTGTTATAAAGGCAGACCTTGCGGCACTTTTGGCGATATCGCGACACTTTCGTTTAACGGCAACAAGATGATAACCACTTCTGGCGGTGGAGCTATCATCTGCAAAGACGAGGAAACCAGGAAGCGCGCCATTTTCCTTGCAACACAGGCAAAAGAACCATTTTTGCATTATGAACACGAGATGATTGGCTATAACTATCGAATGTCAAATATATGTGCGGGTATCGGTCGCGGTCAAATGACGGTTTTGGAAGATCACATCAACCACCACAAACATGTTCATGAACTTTATTCATCTCTTATGAATAACCCTAGTGTCTCTAGAGTCTCTATCAACCCTAATCCTGATTTCAACAGCAATTTTTGGCTCACCACAGCTCTATTTAATGATGGTGTCGACATAGAAACTCTTTGCAAGAAGCTTGATGCCGCAGGTATCGAAGCCAGACCATTGTGGAAACCGATGCACCTTCAGCCGGTTTATCAAAATTCTCCGTCATTCACAAATGGCTATTCGGAATATCTGTTTAAACACGGCATATGCTTGCCAAGCGGTCCATGGGTGACGGACGACGATGTGAGGTATATTGTTGATTCAATCAAAGCCGCGATCGTTGGCTGAAATTTTATGATAATAGACACAAATTGACACGAATCATTGCAATCCGTTGCGTCATAACCCAGAAGACAGAGATGCGTATTTGAATTAGCAAAAACATCTTTACAAAATTATTATTTAAATGGGATATCACATAACTGATATCCTTTTTTTTATTATCTTTGCAAAAACAAGTTTTATGTCCAGAAAGAAAACAAACAGCCTCAGCACCTTCGTAAACACCATTCTGCGAATCTTCGGCGAGCATCCTTTCAAGCCGATGAATTACAAGCAGTTGGCGAAGATCATGGGCGTGCGCGACGCTGCAGGAAAAGACGTGATATTCCAAGTGCTCGAAACCCTCGCTCGCGACGGTCAACTCATTGAGCATCATCGATATAGCTATGTACTGAACCCTGAGTTAGTGAACGAATACGGACCGAAGCCGCAATACGTGGTCGGAACGGTCGACATGAAGAGCACCGGCAAGGCTTACGTGGTGCCTGAAGACGGGGGAGAGGATATACAAATCGCCTCCAACAACACCGGCAAGGCGCTGCATGGCGATAAAGTTCGCGTGGCGATGTTCCCGAAACGTAAGTCGAAGAAGAACGAAGGCGAGATTGTCGAGGTTCTGGAACGTGCCCGTATTGAGTTCGTCGGAATATTCTCAGTGTCACACGGTTACGCCTTTGTGGTGTCCGACCGAACATCCATGCCGCTAAACTTTTTCATTCCGAAAGGCAAATATAACAGAGCGAAAGACGGTCAGAAAGTCATAGTGAAACTGACCGACTGGCCTGATAACTCACGCAACCCGTTCGGTGAGGTGATAAAAGTGCTCGGCAACCCCGGCGAGAACAACGTCGAGATGCAGTCGATACTCCTCGAATACGAGTATCCGCTGGAGTTTCCGAAAGATGTCGAGAAAGAAGCTGGCCAAATTTCCGATAAAATTCCGTCATCTGAAATAAAGCGTAGGCGCGATTTTAGAGATGTGTTTACTATCACTATCGACCCTAAAGACGCTAAAGACTTTGATGACGCTATCTCTTATCGTCGTTTAGAAAACGGCCACCACGAAGTCGGTGTCCACATCGCTGATGTTTCCCATTATGTGAAACCAGGCTCTGCCATCGACCGGGAGGCGCAAGAACGCGGCACCTCGGTGTATCTCGTTGACCGCACCATCCCGATGCTGCCTGAAAAGCTCTGCAACATGGTGTGCTCACTTCGTCCCGACGAGGAAAAACTGACGTTTTCGGCTGTCTTCGAGATGAACGACAAAGCTGAGATCCTCAAAAAATGGATTGGCAAGACAGTGATAAAATCGAACCGCCGCTTCGCTTACGAAGAGGTGCAGGCTATGATTGAGGGTGGGGAAGGTGATTACAAGGAAGAAATACTGATTCTCAACGATTTAGCCACCAAACTTCGCGACAAGCGCATGGCTCAAGGCTCAATAAACTTCCATTCTGAGGAGGTGAAATTTATCCTCGACGAGAACATGCATCCTATTGACACTTACGTGAAGGTGCAGCAGGATGCCAACATGCTCATTGAGGACTTCATGCTGCTGGCGAACCGCACCGTGGCTGAGGCAATCGGCAAGAGAGACTCGAAATATCACGGATATACCTTCGTTTATCGTGTGCACGACGAGCCTAACCCCGAAAAGTTGTTCAGTTTCATCTCTTTAGTGTCGAAACTTGGCTATTCGATGAACATCAGCACTCGCGAGACGTTGGTGAAGTCGTACAACGCCTTGTTTGATGCTGTGGAGGGCAAAGGCGAGCGCAATCTCGTTGAGACGGTGGCACTTAGAACGATGGCGAAGGCACTTTACAGCACCGTCAACATCGGGCATTATGGCTTGGCGTTCCCGTTCTACACGCATTTCACCTCGCCAATCCGCCGCTATCCCGATTTGATGGTTCACCGTCTGATTGAGCGTTATATGATTGAAAATCAGCCGAGTGTGAGTCAAGAAGAATATGAGGTTCTGTGCCAGCACGCATCCGAAATGGAGCGCAAGGCTGCCGAGATGGAGCGCGAGTCGGTGCGCTACAAACAGGCTGAGTATCTGCAGGATAAGATTGGCAAGGTGTTCGACGGACTCATCTCCGGCATCAGCAAATGGGGCATCTACGTAGAGCTCAACAACAGCAAATGCGAGGGAATGGTGCGATACAACACCTTCGACGACGATTATTATTATCTCGACGAGGAGAATTTCCGCATCATCGGACAAGAAACACGAAAAATCTACCGCCTCGGCGACGCTGTGAAAGTCCGCATCGAAGCTGTCGATTTAATCAAGAAACAAATGGACTTCACGCTGGTAAGCCGACCGAAGACTGTTTCAAGGAAGAAAATAAGATAATACTTACACATCATCGCACCCTCCTCCTAAAATTCCATTCAAATAACCCGTTGTAAAACACAAAACCGTCTTTATTGAGCATGGTCAAAAGTGGCATTTGTTTTAGTTAACAAGAATTCGTCTTGTGACGATCTGGCCTTGATTGTCAGTAATACGAAGGAGATAAATACCTCTTGGGAAATCGGTGACTGGAATGGCGTTGGTGTTGTGTAGAGTTTTAATCAATTGACCTCGCGCATTGTAAACC
>JAGCFU010000080.1 GCA_017649945.1 Bacteroidales bacterium
AAGATAAAATAATAGGAGAGAAATAAAATGAAAAAGATATTATTCGCAATCGCAATTATAATGACAATGGGTTTTGCCGCCAACGCACAGAGTGATACTTTCTTCAAATGGACCGACGGTGACAACGAGATATACAGAGGAGCCAATGACAATTATATTTTCACGTTGCCTAACGCTCACGGTTATGAAACGGACCAGCAGGCTCCGCTTGGCAGCGGCCTCTTGGTTCTCACCGCTCTCGGTGCAGGATATGCCGTGGCGCGCAGGAGAAGAAACTTATAGCAAATGGCAATTTAAATTTCGTGTAGTTTAAGCCCGAACGTCAGTTCGGGCTTTTTTTGTCACACAACAGGTCTTACAATCTCAATTCTTAACCCCAAAGCGTTAATGATACTGTGAAAAGTTGACAGTGTCGGATCAATCATGCCGTTTTCAATTCGAGAGATGTAGCTTTTATTGGCTCCTATGCGTTTCCCCAGTTCGGATTGTGATATTTTTTCCTCTTTTCTCGCATCACGAATCACTTGTCCCATATAAAAAGCATACGCTTTTTTACGAAACTCCGTTCTCTCAGGTGTACCGACTTTGCCATATTTCTCATTCATTATGGCGTCATAATCATGAATCATATTCTCTTTTGTATTCATAGTATTCATTTTTAATTCTTAATGCTTTTTCAAATTCTCTTCTAAGCGTGTTTTTTGATTTTTTTTGAAAACCGTTGAATAAAACAACAATATTCCCTTTGTCAAAAATAAAAAACACTCTGTAAATGTTCCGTATTCAATGATTCGATAAAATCCTTGAAATAATCTCCAAAATAAATAATTTTTCTTTCCATTGCAAAATTATAAAAAGTTTCAATATGTTACAACATATTTTAAATCTTTTAACTGAAAAATGGAATTATGTGCTTGAAATATCAAGATCTCACAAATTCCGTTTTTGATTTTCCGGCTACAAAATTACAACAAAAATTCAATGCTGCAACTGGTTTTTGAATAAAAAAATAAGGAGCGGACAATTATCCGCTCCTTATGAAATTTTCTGTTACCACTGCACGGGCTGTCGCTTCAGCGGCATCGTCATGCATCGTGCGCCGCCGCCGCCACGTGAGAGCTCGTTGCCCTCGAAAGCGACCACGCAACGCTTGTAATCGTCGACGCTGACCTTTCCTGATGCCACGTCGGCGGCTTTAAGCACCTCGAAACCGTTCTGGTTCAAGGCTTCTATAGTGTTGTAGTTTCTTGCATATCCCAACACCTTGCCAGGGGCGAAGGCGAAGAAATTGGCTCCGCTGTGCCACTGCTCGCGCGGCCCGAAATACTCGTCACCGCCACCGCAGAAGATAGGCTCGAGGTTCATGCCGAGCTTGCCCAACGCCTCAATGAGGTTCGTTTCCTCAGTGATTTTCGTGTATTCATGCCCCTTCACCTCGTAATGCACAGTCTTGAAGTCGTCGTTCATAATCACCGGCTTGTACGCCATGCAACGGTCTCTGTCTAAGAACGTGAACACCATGTCGAGATGGATGAACGACTCAGGCTCCAACGGCAGCTCCTGCGTGATGAGATGACGCACGCCGCCAAGACTTCTCAGATGGTCGAGCAATGCCTGGACGCCTTCTTTGCTCGTTCTGGCACCGCAGCCGCTCAAAATGATGTCGTGACGCGCTATCTCGACGTCGCCACCCTCAATGGAACCGATGCCATTCTTGCTGTAACGGTTAATCGGGTCGACGGCCTCAACATCAATGATGCTTGAATTGTTGAAGATTGCATTCCAAATCATCGTCTCACGGTCACGCACGTCGGTGGCCATCTTGCTGATTATCACGTTGTTGTACATCGTGAGCGCAGCGTCTCTCATGAAGAAGAGGTTCGGAATAGGAGGGAAGATGTAACGTTCCTTGAGGCTCTTGTTGTCGTAGCCCTCGATGAACGCCGTCGCCAGTTTCTCGGCATCGAAATCCAAAAACAACTCTTTGAGATATTGCAGGTTCTCTCTTGCGCAAATGCTGGCTATGAGGCTTTCCTTGACGTCTTTGTTTTTAAGTATGTCTACCAACAAATCCTTGAAATACAATACGTTGGTGACTTTCTTCAGGCTTCCTTCAAAGTCTTTGTAGTTCTCCAACGCTTCACGATGGTTTAGGATGTCACTGAAAAGGAATTTGTGGGCGTTTTCCGGTGTCATATGCTCAATCTCCTCGCCGGGAGCATGCAAAATGACATAATCTAATTTACCAATTTCTGATTCAACACACGGTTTTACGCATCGAAAATAATCCATAAAGTATTTTTTTAATTAGACTGCAAAAATACAACTTTTTTTTGAAAAAAGAAAAAATTAATAAAGTTCAATGAACTCGTACCTGTTTCCCATCGCGTCTAAAAACTTCACCAAATCTGTGGTCTTGATGACGCATGTCCCTGTATTTTCGTTGGGATGGAAGCTGATATACTCGCGGTCGAGCAGGTTCTTGTCGAGATACAGATACACGTGGTGCTCCTCGTCGTTGATGATGCCGAAGGGGGAGACGCTGCCCGGTTTCAAGCCGAGATATTTGTCCATGCGCGCCTCAGAGGCGAAGCTGAGCTTGCCCTGTTTCAGACGATGCTCCAAATCGTGGATGGCAAGCTGCTGCATGCAGTCGAAAATCACCAGATAATGGCGGTTCCCCTTGTGATTCCTGAAAAACAGGTTCTTGCAGTGCGTCCACTCGAACTTGCCCCAGTAACTCAGCGCGTCCTCAATGGTCGGGAGCGCCGGATGAAATATCAGCTTAAACGGGATTCCCAACTCGTTCAGCTTGTCGACGACCTTTTTCTGTCTTTCCGATAACTCGTGATTAATCTCTGTCATAACATTCAATAAAACCGTCATTTCGAGCGAAGTCGAGAAATCACCGCCATCTAATTGCTGCAGATAATTCAAATGCCGGAGATTTATTCACCAAGGTGAATGCTTTCGCAAGCTCAGGTCTCCATTCCGCTTCGCTTCAGTCGAAATGACGAGTTATTTAAATATTTCCTTAATTCCTCCGATGCTTCCCAGCAGATTCGTTGCCTCGTAAGGGATGTAAACCGTCTTGTTATCCTTACCGCTGGTCATCTCCTTCAGAGTCTCGATGTATTTCGTCGCGAGCAGATACGATGCCGGGTCGGTCTTCGTCGCCTTGATGGCGTCAGCAACCAGCTGGATAGCCTTAGCCTCGGCTTCAGCCTGCATGATCTTGGCCTTCGCAACACCTTCAGCCTCAAGCAATGTCGACTGTTTTACAGCTTCGGCCTTGTTGATTGCCGATGTCTTTTCACCTTCTGAATTCAAGATTGCCGACTGTTTCTCACCTTCAGCCTTCAAAATCTCGGCACGACGGTTACGTTCAGCCTGCATCTGCTTCTCCATTGCCTGACGTACTGTTTCAGGTGGTGTAATGTCTTGAAGCTCAACGCGATTAACCTTGACGCCCCATTTGTTTGTGGCATCGTCCAAAACGGCGCGAAGCTTGGCGTTTATTGTATCACGTGATGTCAATGTCTCATCGAGTTCGAGCTCGCCGATGACGTTACGAAGCGTGGTCTGTGTCAGCTTTTCGATAGCATTCGGCAGGTTGTCAATCTCATAAACCGACTTTATCGGGTCGACAATCTGGAAATACAGCAATGCGTTGATTTCTGTCGTGACGTTATCTTTTGTAATCACGTTCTGTTTAGGGAAGTCGTACACCTGCTCGCGGAGGTCGATTCTGGCGGTCTCGCTCATGCGCACTATTTGCCGGCCTTGATAGCCGTCGACAACCTTTCTTGTGATGATGATTTTCGGGCGGTCGATGATAGGCCAGATGATATTGAGACCTGCAGGAAGCACCTTATGGAACTTGCCCAGGCGTTCGATTACTTTTGTTTCCGACTGTGGGACGACCTTCAGTCCTGCCAATGCGAATATGATAACTATCGCAGCTATTACAATTACAACGTAAATCATGATTATAGTTTTTTAACGGTTAATATTATGCTTTCAAATGATTCTATCCGGACTTTCTCGCCGACTTCGGCTGCCGCACCGTCTGCTGTCTGCGCTTTCCAGTCGTCGCCGTCGATTTTAACGCGGCCGTAACCGTTTCCCTCGATGCGTTCAGTGACAACGGCGGTCTTCCCGATGATGTTGTCCATATTGGTTTTAATGTGATTGTCGTTGGTCTTTTTGTCAAGATACCTCATCACTACCGGACGAATCAGAATGAACGAGAGGAATGTTCCGATGGCGAACGCCACCACCTGCCATGTGAGCGACAAATCGCATGCCGCCAATATTGCGCCAAACACGCAACCTACTGAGAAACAAGCGACTGCGAATCCTGAGGTGAAGATTTCAATCACCACGAACACAGCCGCAACCAGTAACCAAATCTGCCAAATAGTCATAATATTTAAATTTTAAATCAGTATGCAAAAATACAAATCATTTTTCAAATTTCAAAATTTTTCGGAAAAGGAGTCTCAAATTTTAAATCTTCGCCTGTTATAGGGTGGATGAAGCACAATTTATATGCATGCAGTCCCAAACGCCCGATTTTATCGTCACCGTCGCCGTATTTCGGGTCACCGACGACAGGGAAACCGATGTCTTGCAAGTGAACGCGGATCTGGTTCTTGCGTCCGGTGTCCAATCGAAGCTCGACGAGAGAGTATCCGTCCGACACCTTTATTAATTTATAGTGTGTCGTCGCAAACTTGCCGCCGTTGTCGGTCTTGCTCGAATATGTCACAAACTGCGCGTTGTCCTTGAGCCATGAGCTTATCGCGCCTTCTTTTTTGTGCATCTCGCCGTGCACTAGCGCCACATAGCGGCGGTCGTAAACCGTCTCTTTCCAGTTTTCCTCGAATTTCAGCGCCACTTTTTTGTCTTTCGCAAACAAAAGCAGCCCCGAAGTGTCTCTGTCCAAACGATGTATCGTGTGCGCGTGACATTTCTGATGGTTCCGCTCAAGATACTGGTTCAGGATGCCTTGCACCGTCTCCTCGTCGGTATGCGGCGAATTACAAAGGATTCCGCTGCGTTTCTCGACAACAAAAAGATACTGGTCTTCGTACACTATCCTCACCCAATGACTGTTCAGAGGCTCGCCTGTCTGGTTACGCCCGATCTTCACTTCCATGCCCGGCTTAAGCTCAAAATCATGCTGTGTAACCTTCTTGCCATCGATAACGATTGAGCCGCCCGAAAGGATGTTCTTGGCCTTGTTGCGACTGATTCCGTTCATCTTCTTCATCACGAACGGTAAAAGCGTGTCGGTTTCCAATACCTTGAAAATCAAATCTTTAGGTTTGTTGTCTTTCTTGTTTTGCATAGGAAAAATTATTTACACAAAAATATTAAAAAATTTTCAAACTTCAAGAAAAATGTATAAATTTGCAAAAGAAAACGAATTATTTAAAACACTTAGATAATATTATGACTATCAATGAGTTAAAAGATGTCGCGTCGCAAGTCAGACGTGATATTATCCGAATGGTTCATGGTTGTCAGTCGGGACATCCGGGCGGCTCGCTCGGTGCCACCGATGTTGTGACGGCTTTGTATTTCGACCAGATGCAAATCGACCCGAAGAACTTCAAGATGGACGGGGCAGGTGAGGACATGTTTTTCCTTTCCAACGGTCACATCAGCCCGATGCTGTATAGCATTCTGGCTCGCCGCGGTTATTTCCCTGTAAGCGAGCTCGCCACCTTCCGTCGCTTGGGCACTCGTCTCCAGGGGCACCCGACACCGGTAGAAGGTCTCCCGGGCATCCGCGTGGCAAGCGGCTCGCTCGGTCAGGGGCTCTCTGTGGCGGCAGGCGTCGCACAGGCTAAGAAACTCAACGGCGACAACTATCTCGTGTTCTGTCTCATGGGCGACGGCGAACAGGAGGAAGGTCAGATCTGGGAAGCCGTGATGTATGTGCCGGCAAAGAACGTCGACAACCTCGTGGCAATCGTCGATTACAACAAGAAACAGATCGACGGCAGCACCGACGACGTGATGAATCTCGGCGACCTCCGTGCGAAATACGAATCATTCGGATGGAAAGTGTATGAATGCAACGGCAACGACATGCAGCAAGTTGTTGATACTCTTAATATTACACGTCAGAACGCTCACAAAGGCCAGGCGCAGGTCATCCTCGCTCACACCGAAATGGGCTGTGGCGTCGACTTCATGATGGGAACGCATAAATGGCACGGCACGCCACCTAACGACGAGCAAGCCGCGAACGCTCTTTCACAACTTAAAGAAACACTGGGAGATTATTAATTATGAAGATAGAAGTTCAAAACTACAAAGATACAAGAAGCGGTTTCGGCGACGGTCTGCTCGAAGCCGGAAAACGTAATCCTAAGGTTGTCGGCCTCACCGCTGACCTCACCGGCTCGCTGAAGATGGGCGATTTCGCCAAGGCATTTCCTGAGAGATTCTTCCAAGTAGGCATCGCTGAAGCTAACATGGTCGGCATCGCGGCAGGATTAGCCATCGGAGGCTACATCCCGTTCACCGGAACATTCGCCAACTTCTCATCGGCGCGCATCTACGACCAGATTCGCATGGTGGTGGCTTATTCCAACAAAAACGTGAAAATCTGCGCGTCGCACGCCGGCGTGACATTAGGTGAAGACGGCGCTACACACCAGACTCTCGAAGATGTCGGAATGATGAAGATGTTACCTAACATGACGGTTCTCGTGCCTTGCGACTACAACCAGACCAAGGCTGCAACAATAGCCGCCGCTGAGCTCAACGGACCGGTATACCTGCGTTTCGGTCGCCCGAAAGTGGCAAACTTCACCCCGGCCGACGAGCCATTTATAATAGGTAAGGCACAGATGATTCAGGAAGGCACCGACGTTTCTATCTTCGCTTGCGGTCACCTCGTGTGGAAAGCTATCGAGGCGCTCCCGATTCTGAAGGAGATGGGAATCAACGCGGAGCTCATCAATATACACACTATCAAGCCGTTGGATGTCGAGGCAGTGTTGAAGTCAGTTGCAAAGACAGGCTGCGTGGTGACAGCAGAAGAGCACATGCGCAACGGCGGTCTCGGCGACAGCATCGCACAGGTCCTCGCCTTGAACAACCCACGTCCGCTTGAGATGGTCGCCGTCAACGACGTCTTCGGTCAGAGCGGCACTCCTGATGAGCTGCTGAAGCACTATCATCTCGACACTCCGGACATCGTGGAGGCGGTGAAGAAAGTTATTGCGAGAAAGTAAAACTTACTTATTAATATTTTTAATGCCATTCGCAGAATTACGACTTACCACAGGGTACTGAGAGTAATTCGAGAATGGCATTAAAAATGTCTAAAAGCTAAAAAGGATGTCGCTTTTGGTTCTCTCAAGTGCTTTTTGCAAACTGGTTAAATGCTTTTGAAA
Organism: Bacteroidales bacterium; assembly: GCA_017649945.1. Taxonomy (GTDB): domain Bacteria; phylum Bacteroidota; class Bacteroidia; order Bacteroidales; family F082; genus Limimorpha. The sequence goes on from JAGCFU010000080.1 coordinate 7,416, forward strand.
TATTTCCTCATTTGCAAACAACCTTTTGTTCATAAACCAAAACGAGCCATATTTCATTGAAAATTTCTGAATCATCTGAGTACGCACGGCTATCTCAATGTGTTGAATGGAGCTAAAGAGAAGTGTTTTAAGTTCGCTGTCAAATTGATAAAGTGCAAGCACATTACTTAAATGGCAGTAGCTTCGCATTCATCATCAATAATTAGTCCGCGCTGTTTTAATGTTTCAATTTGTTGCGCAACGGTAATAGGTTTCTTAGTGTACTCCATAGTATAAAAAAATAAAACGTCCCGCCCTGGTGCGCTGTTCAGCGGGAAGCGTGGCGGGAACTATCCGACTGCAAAAATACAACTTTTTTTCATTTATGTAATCTTTTTATAGAAAAAATCTTTTTTTTTTCAAAAAACATTTCTATCTTTGCAGTCGCATTGTAAAACAAAAATATCATGTAGAAAAACAAACTGACATACATAAAAAAATAGCGTTTGTGCTATTCCTTGAAGCTCAATTTCCACAAGTCTTAACTGACAACCAATCAAGGGACAGTTCACAAACGCCGTATTTAGGTACGGCGTGGAACAACTTGTTTGATTGGTGGGCGTGGAAACCCGAGCTTCGGCAAGTTGGTTTCCACGCTTTTTTTTATGTCTTTTTAGGAATAACTAATCAACATTAACTAATAATTATTTACAAATGAAAACAAATTTACTTAAAATGAGAAGAGTGTTGAGTGCCACTCTGTTAGTCCTGCTGCTGAATGTGGTGGGAATGACAAACGCATTCGCTCAAACACAAGTTGCCACTTTACAGCATAACGATACAATTAGCATGTATTACGGACAAAATGCTTTGGTCGAGGCTTATACGGCATCTGCAGATGGTGACGTAATAACCCTTTCAAGCGGAACTTTTACCACAACAGGAGACATTATGAAAAGCATTATTTTGCGTGGTGCAGGTTGTGTCGCTGATACGGCAACTAATACATTGCCAACAATAATTCCAGGAACAATTAAATTACAACATTGTTCACCAACAATAGAAGGAATAGTGTTTAGCGGAACTATTGTGTGTTATATATATGGCAATTCAAATATGAGTTACAAGCCTACTTTTATAAAATGTAGTATTAATGAGATAAGACCGTTCGCATATGGGCAATGTAATCGTAGTTGCCAATGTACAGACTGCATTGTAAAAAACTTCGATTTTGCATATATGGTTGGAGCAGAATTTATTAATAGTGTCGTTTATTTTAGTAATTACGTACATGATGACATATATAATTTAACATCAGTCTATAATTCTTTATTGGTTTTTCCTGATGGTAAAAATATCAAAAACTTAATTGCATATAACAGCATAATAGTCAGCAATAATCAAAATGTTGTTGATAACTGTACATTCAACAATTGCATCGGCATAAAATTAGGCGACACATCAATATTTGAAGGTCAGGCCAACGCATCAAACATGGAAGTAAACAATTATTCAGATGTTTTTGAGACTTTTAACGGGACTGTGTCATTTGATGAAAATTACAACTTGAAAAATGATATTATAGACACTTTTCTGGGTAATGATGGCACCCAAGTCGGTATTTATGGTGGTATGATGCCTTACAATCCTCGTCCTACTTATATGAAAATTAAACGCTGCAATGTGGCAAGCCGCTCAACAATCGATGGCAAGTTGAGTGTTGATATTGAAATCATAAACGAGGATAATTAATCCTTAAAAACAAGTGTTATGAAACGGATTTTATTGACATTGTGCAGTTTACTGCTGTGCCTTGTAATGAAATCGCAGTCGCTTTATACTTGCCGTTATTGGTTTGATAATAATGAGCAGGTCTTTACTGCGGCTTACGATGACAACGCATGGCAAATTGATTTGGATGTCGGGGATATTTCTAATGGAATACACGTCTTCAATATTCAAGTCGCTGACACCTCATTAATATGGAGTGCGCCGCAAAGCTATATATTCATGAAAGTGCCTACTAATGAAGAAAGCACTTACAACACAAACAACATGGTTTTTCACAGTTGGTTTGACCAAAATTATGGCAACCGTCAGACAAATCCTTTGGGGAACGGACATTTTTTGATAAATGTCAGTGACATTGAAGACGGAATGCATACCATTAATGTGATGCTCGAAGGGAAGGCGCTGACATCAACACGGAGTTATATATTTATGAAAGTACCGACATACCAAAACGATACATTGAATATGAACAATTTAGTGTATCATTGTTGGTTCGACCAGGATTATGATGATCATCAGACTGACTCTTTAGGCAATGGACAATTTCTTTTGGATGTTAGCGATTTGCAGGATGGTATTCACACTGTAAACATTATGCTTGAAGGAGATGCAGTGACAACAACGCGTTCATATGTGTTTTTGAAAGTTCCGACCGAAAGCATCTCAAGTTCCGATATGCAGTACAAATTCTGGTTTGACAATGATTTATGCACATTGCAGACAGGAGTTTTGGGTACAGGCTGTTTTCAACTCGAAGTTGGGGAGCTGTCTAATGGAATTCATACTCTGAATATTTCAGTTGAGGGCAGCACTCCACAAAATTACATGTTTTACAAGATGCCTTTAGGCGGATTTGGCGTTGCCAGATGGGACTATTGGATAAACAATGATTTGTTGCACACTCACACAACCAATATTGTGCCGTCGTTGGACACATTAGACATTATATCTTTGCTACCCGTTGAAGCTCAACCTATAAGGACATCTTGTTTTCATTTCCATCCTGATGGTGAACATCCGTATATCAATGCGAAAAATGAGATTACATTCCGTTTTTGGGATGCCAACAACCATTATTTTGACATGTCGGCATTTTATATAGATGAAAATGTAACGGAAGACATTGTCGCTGATGTTTTTGAACGTAATACAACACAAACAATAGATGTGCCAGACAAAAACGAAATCAAATGGTTCAAGTTTGATGTGGGTGTCGGCGATTATGTTGATGTCAAATCTGACAAAGCCTGTACTATGCAGATTTTCGCTCCTTCGGGAGAAGAAGTATACACTGCTTACGGACAGGAATCGATGACATTTAGTGGAATCAATGTTAACGAGAACGGCACATATTATTTGGCTGTGCATGATGTTACAGGAAGCGGTGACGAAGTGTCAATTACTTACAACTGGGTTTATCGTTATGCAATTTTGTCATACGATGTGCATATTGTCGGTAATGGCGGTTGCTCAACAATCACTTATCAGGGAAATGGCTTTAACAGTCTGTTGGATGTTTATTTTATTAGTGAAAACAATGACACCATCCGCAGTTTGGATATCGGTCATGAAAGCAACACAACAACAACTGTTTCATGCAATTTCTATGAAGAGAATTTAGGAAGATATGATGCAGTTTTCGAGTTTTGGCAAGAAACAATAAGTATCAATGGAGCGTTGCAAGTTGATGAACCGATTGATATTCAATTAACTTCAACAGTTTCATATCCATCGGCATTTTTGAGGAATACGCCTTGCACATATACATATACCATTACTAACAATGGCAATATGTCGGCGTATGGAGTGCCGATATTCGTGTATATTTCAACACCAACCGAAAAAGGCATCTCTCATTTAAATATTGATGGTCTAAATCTTTCGTCGGTTATTGATGGAATTAGTATGGACTCTATGTCGGAATCAGATAGGATGATTCTTCAAGAATGGGCAGAGGAAATCGGAGAAGATCATTATTTTTTTAAATTTCATTCAATTGATAATGAAACAGGTGATTCATTATATGTTAGAAGTAACTATTTCTTTTTGAATATTGCTTCATTTGAAACAAAAACACTGACTTTTAGAATTACATCTAGTGAACCTGTTAGTGTATGGCTAACGGTACCAGAAGATATAGTAGCACCATTAACATTTATTCCAAATCGTGGATTTATTGATCAATACTGTTGTGTTAAGGATAAAATTACATGTTATTTGGATCTTCTTTGCAATGTTATTACTTTAACAAATTCAATTACAAGTTTTGCTCCTGGAACGCCTCTTGCAACGGTAATGTCCATTGCTGACTGTGTTTGTGGTTTTGTAAGTTCATATAACACGGCATTAAGTGAAGATCTATGTGGAGGAGAATCACCTTCTGGTTTCTGGAGTACTTTTTGGCAATCACTTTCTAAATTAGTTGATATGAATTCTATGATTAATTCAATAGCTAATTGTTTTGCATCATTTTTACCAGGAGGGGGGAGTGCAAAAGCGATCAAAGAACTAAGTGAAAGTATTGCAAAAGCATTTTTCGGTGTTTCTGCAGCCAATTCAATAATGAATTGTTATCATGCATTTGACGACCCCAAACCAAATTGCCCCCCAGGAGACCCCAAGGGTGGCAAAACTCCAGCTGTTAACTCTCTTGACCCTAATGATATTTATGGTTATCAATCTGAATCAGGCAGTCGTTATATGAGACAAGAAATTCAAAATATCCATTACGAAATCGAGTTTGAAAATGACACTACTTTTGCTACCGCTGCAGCGCATACAATCATAGTGCGCGATACTTTGGATGCAACGAAGTTTGACCTTAATTCCTTGTCGGCTCATAGCGTAACAATAGGGGATAAACATTTGGACCTCAATGGTGAACAGACTTTTGCCAAGACTTTGGATATGCGTCCTGAGCTTTATGTCATTGCACAAGTTGAGCAGGATTATGACCCGGCAACTGGTATCATCCAATGGACAATATCGTCGTTAGACCCAATGACAATGGAACCTACTGATAATCCATATCAGGGAGTGTTACCAGTCAATTATTACGGCGACGGCGTTGGCTTCATCGACTATAGCGTCAATCTCAAACAAATGTTTGCCGATGGCACCGAAATAAGCAATCGGGCAGGCATCATTTTCGACAATGAAGATATGATAATGACCCCAACTTGGACCAATATCGTGGATGCTGTAAAACCAACATCTCATATTGCCGATGTAACTCAAGTAGCTGATACTCTTAACTTTATCTTTACATCAGAAGATAATCGTTCTGGCATTTGGTACCATACCTTATATTATAGAAACGAATCAACTGAAATGGAATGGAAAGTGAAGAAAAGCCAGATTCTGGAGAATAACTACAAGATGAATCTTGAGGATTTGCAGATGACGGAATATTTCGTTTTGGCAACCGACTCGGCAGGCAACAAGGAAGACAAGGATTTTCTGGCTGAATATATTTATAGTCAGGATAATGTTACTCTTCAGAATAACATATTGGATCAAGGCTGGAACTGGTGGTCAACATACGTTGAGCAAAGCACTATGGACGGCCTCACAACAGTCGAGAACGCATTGGGCAACAACGGTTTGACAATCAAGTCGCAAAATGAGTTCACCACAAACTATTACGAGAACATGGGTTACGACTACTGGTATGGCGGTCTCGAAATGATCGACAATGAGCATGGTTATATGATAAACACCAATACCGCTTGCAATGTGAGGATGCTAGGAACGCCTGCACAACCTGAAGACCATCCGATTGCCATTGGAGCAAATTGGAACTGGATTGGATACCCGGTCGGTCAGCAGCAGTTGCTTGCCACGTCAATATCCGACACATTCCAACCTGAAAGCGAAGATGTGATGAAGAGTCAATCAGGTTTCGCCACATATTATCCGGGCTACGGCTGGTATCCTGATGATTTCGTTATGACACCTGGTGAAGGCTATCTTTACAAGTCAAACTCAACTGCAAACAAGACGTTGACGTATGTTTTGAGCAGGAAGCATTCATCTGCCTCAAAACAGGAAGAAATTCATCAGTGGAAACCTGAAATTCACAAATATGCCGACAACATCAGCGTGATAGCAGTTTTGGATATGAACGGCTACGAAATCCGTGAAAACATTGAAGTTGGAGCATTTGTGAACGGTGAATGCCGCGGAAGCGCTATTTTGAGATATTTCGAACCAACCGACCGTTACTACGCCATGTTGAGTATAGCAGGCGAGGATGATGATGTCGTAAGCTTTGAAATTCAAGGCTCGAATAGTGAAACGCACATTACATTCCATAAAAACGATGTAATCGGTAGTCTTGACGCTCCTTTACCAATAGAATTCGGTTTTCTTGGTAACGACGTCTCAGATTTGACATTGTATCCGAATCCTGTTGAGCGTGATGCGAATTTCTCAATAGATATTCCTACATGGGAAAAAGTTTCGGAGGTTACAATAACCAACGTATTAGGCTTGGTTATCCGTAAAGAATCGACCAACGAAATCAATATGAATGGAATTCACGAACCAGGCATTTATATTGTAAAAATAACATGCAAGACAGGAAATGTTTATCAAAATGTGTTGATAGTCAAATAGTTTTAGTATGAAAAAGATAATGTTTTTAATAGTTGTTGTTTTGGGCTGGTTTTTGGCGCCAGCCCAGACACACTGGACTCCGGTTACCGGATATGAATCCACGATGAGCGTAACAGGCGTCATTATTATTGACGGTGTTGAGCAGACATCCACTCAGCTTGAGATTGGAGCTTTTTGCGGTGATGAATGCCGTGGCGCGAAAAAGGCGGGTTTCTTTCCACCGACAAGTCAATACACCGTGCCGATTTCTATTGCCGGTTTATCAGGTGATCTGATAACATTCCGTGTTTATGACCATTCGCAAGGGCAGGAGCTTGATTTGGAGAGCGAGAGCTCGCTTACATTTGAGATAAACGCTGTGATTGGCACGTTCGGCAACTGGTATCAGTTTGTGTTCACCACTTCACAGCCTGCAAGTTGGAGTAATCCCGAAACATGGGGCGGCTCTGTTCCTGATGAAGGCTCGAGTGTAACGCTTCCAAACAATGTCATCATCGACAACAACGCTTCAGTCACGGTGGCTGAAATGACGATTCCTACTGAGTATACGCTTACCATCGAATCAGGTTCAACACTCATCGTCAATGGCGACTTAATCTGCAACGACGAAACCGGACTCGTCATAGAAGACGGCGCTCAGGTTATCAACGCCTCGCCCAATGTGAAGGCAACGGTTGAAAAAGACATCAACGCCTTCACCGCCAAGGACACCGACGGCTGGTATCTGATTTCTTCTTCAGTAAACGAAATGGCTATAGCCGGCAGTGATTTCATTACGGAATCATACGATTTGTACAGGTATAAAGAGAACGGAAACGGCAGCGTTTGGGAAAACTATCGTGCCGGTCATGCCGACTTTACCGCTTTTGAAAACGCAAGAGGGTATCTGTATGCCAACAGCAACTCGTTTACACCTGTGTTTACTGGCGATTTGAATTACGATGACATTGCTCGACCGATAACATGCACAGGCAGTAATGCAATCAGCGGATTCAACGTAATAGGCAACCCGTTCCCACACAATATTTACAAAGGTGCAGGCGGCGCTATCGACGACGCAAGTCTCGCAGCCGGTTATTACACCTTGTCATTTAAAGGCGAATGGGAGGCTCATACCTACGAAGAGGCAATCCTTCCTGAACAAGGCATAATGGTGAAGACCACTACATCTAAAGACCTCATAATCGTCAAGACAACCGATGCCGCAACTTCAGAAACAACTGCGAAGAATGAGATAGCACGTTTGAAATTCATGGTGTCGGGCGAAAAAGGCGAAGACCGCGCTTACGTTTATTTTGGCGAAGGCATAGGACTTGATAAAATCGACCATCTCAGCGATGTCGCTCCGATGATTTACATTGCCAATGATGGCGGCGATTATGCTATAACGATGATAGATGAGGAAACAGAACGTTTCAACCTTAACTTCAAGGCTAAAAATATTGGTTGGTATACATTGAATGTCAACGCTGACGGCGATTTCAGTTATCTTTATCTCTTCGATAGATTAACAGGCGAAGAAGTGGATTTGCTTCTTGAAAACAGCTATACATTCATTGGCGCACCAGGCGATTCTGAGAATCGTTTTTTTGTTAAAGTTAAAGATTTCACCGATGTGGATGAAAATTATGCAAACATGACATTTGCATACGTTTCAAACGGCGAGATAATTGTCAATGGTAACGGTACGTTGCAGATGTTCGACATCACGGGAAAAAACGTGATGAATGTTAACGTGAACGGTGTAGAGACGGTTCGCAAACCGTCTCCCGGATTATACATCGTTAGAATTGTCAATGAAACCAATGTTAAAACCCAGAAAATCGTTGTGAGATGAAAAAGGCAATCGTAACATTATCAATAGTTTTGGCGTTAGGTTTGTGTGCCAATGCACAATTTAATCATAATCGTAGCGACGGTTTTTTCAACACGTGGGACGATGTCAGCAACGGTCTTGACAAACCTAGTGATGTGTTGCCGGTGATTCCTGGCGGTCACGGTGGTGGCGACGATGTCAACGTTCCTGTCGGCAGCGGTTTGCTTATTCTAACCGCACTCGGAGCCGTATATGCTTTTATTCTATCCCTCTCAAATCCTTATACAACTCCACCGCATAAAGGTCAGTCATGTTAGAGATGTAATCAAGGACGACTTGTATCTTAGAATACAGGTCGTCTTTTTCTGTCTTGAACTGGTCGGGGATGATCGACATCAAACGCTTGTGATAACCGCTGTCAGGATGCAGAATGGCGTCCATAAACTCGTTCATCAGGCTGCCTATGATGTTGTATCCGGTGACTTCAATCTTTACTACAGATGGATGCTTGTAAATGTTTGGTACTGAGAAACTTCTGCATTCTTCAAGGGCGTCTTTTTCAAGCTCCGGCAGATGCGAAATCAAGCTGTTTTTGAACGTTCCGGACATGATGTCGTCGTAGTTCTCGATGAACACCTTCGACACACAGTCGACGAGCTTGTTGATGACCGTGGCACGCAGAAACGCCATCCTCTCGTTTGCGTCGGTGACGGTCTTGAAGATGTGCTCGCGACGCTCGAAAAACCACCGTTCCTCTGGCCTGTCTTCTCTGAAAAACGCCGTGAAATGCTTGTCGATGTCGGCAGTCTGTATGATGCCTCGTTTGTGGGCGTCTTCCATGTCAAGAATGAGATAGCAGATGTCGTCGGCAGCCTCCATCATATACGAAAGCGGATGACGTGCGTAGATAGGCTTTTCGCTGTCGATACGCGGTATTCCGCAGCCTTCCATGACCTTCTCAAACTGCTCGATTTCTGAGTTGAAGACGTTGTATTTTTTACGGTCGCCCTTGCCGAACGAAGGGTAGGGGTATTTTATCAGCGTGGCTAACGAAGCGTATGTCAGCGACAAACCGCCTTCACGACGTCCTGCAAACTGATGCGTCAGCTGACGGAAAGCATTGGCGTTGCCCTCGAATGAAATCAGGTCACTCCATTGATTCTCAGGGATTTGACTCTGTAACGCCTTGCCTTCGCCGAACTTGAAATAGCTGCTCATGGTCTCCTCGCCGGAATGTCCGAAAGGAGGGTTGCCGAGGTCGTGGGCGAGGCATGCCGTAGAGACGATGGTGTCGATGTCGTAGATGACATCATGGAAATCGGGACCGTACTTATCGATGAGGAACTTCGACACTTTACGCGCTATCGAACGTCCGACGCTGGCCACCTCGAGGCTGTGCGTCATACGGTTATGCACGAGCTTGGATCCAGGCAACGCAAACACCTGCGTCTTGTTCTGCAGACGGTGAAAAATATTCGAGAAGATGATTCTGTCATAGTCTCTCTGAAACTCGTTTCTGATGTCGGCGACACTTTGCGCCCGAGCCTCACGCTTTGCTGATAATAACGATTCCCAATTCATAGTTATTTATTGACGGTTCTTGCGTACGGTGTCATGTCCTGACTTCCAAATTCACCTCTCTGATACTTCAGATATCCCGCCACGCCGATCATCGCGGCATTGTCGGTGCTGAACTTGAACTTCGGGATGAACACGTCCCAATGATATTTCTTTCCGGCGGCACGCATAGCATCCTGGAGCCCGGTGTTTGCCGACACTCCGCCCGCTATCGCCACCTGTTTGATGCCTGTGTCCTTCGCCGCCTTGATGAGTTTCTTCATCAAAGTGTCGATGATGTCTTTCTGGATGGAAGCGCACAAATCGGCCTTGTTTTCCTCGATGAAATTCTCGTTTTCCTTCAATTTGTCTCTCAAAAAATACAGGAAACTGGTCTTCAATCCGCTGAAGCTGTAGTCGTAGCCTGGGATGTGCGGCTTGCTGAACTGGAACGCGTCGGGGTTGCCTTCCTTGGCCAGTTTGTTGATGATAGGGCCTCCGGGATAGCCTAATCCCATGATTTTCGCTGTCTTGTCGAAAGCTTCTCCTGCCGCGTCGTCGATGGTCTTACCCAAAATCTCAAGGTCGAAATAGTCGTTTACCTTCATGATCTGAGTGTGGCCGCCCGACACCGTGAGACAGAGGAATGGAAACTGCGGAACCGGCGTAGGATCGTCGGGCTCCTGGGCGAAAAGTGCCAGAACATGACCGTTCGTATGATTAATTTCAATCATCGGGATATTCATCGCAAGAGCGAAAGCCTTTGAAAATGAAGTACCTACGAGCAAAGAACCTAATAATCCCGGTCCACGTGTAAAAGAAATTGCGCTTATTTGATTTTTTTGTATATTTGCTTGCTTAATTGCGGCGTCAACAACAGGTATGATATTCTGCTGGTGCGCACGCGATGCGAGCTCTGGGATGACACCCCCGTACTGGCGGTGAACCTCTTGATTAGCAATGACATTCGATAAGACTGTCGTGCCTCTGAGGACTGCCGCGGACGTGTCGTCACACGATGATTCGATGGCTAAAATGTATTCGTTCATATCTTAAAAAGAATGCGCAAAGGTACAAAAAAGAATATTATACACGGCATTTTAATTATCTTTGTGATAATTTTTGCTCTCATGGCAAGCATCGTGGCTGCTTTCCGTGACGTCACCGTGCAGAGTATGGTTGCGCGTTCCATCGCCGGCACCTTGTCGGAAAAACTGAATACCGTCGTCAAAATCAAGACGTTTTACATCACAGAGAAACTCTTCGTGTGCATCGAAGACATGCAAATCAACGACTTGGAAGGCTATCCGATGTTTATGATAGGCCGCCTCGACGCTAAGATAATCCCGATAATAAGCTCCAACGAAATCTGGATACGTGACATATATCTGAAAGACGTGCTCGGAAGGGTGGTGAAATACGAAGGGGAGAAGCGCCTGAACATCATGGAGATAGTGGCCCAACTGAACGGCAACTCCGACAAAAACAAGGACAAGACGGAAACAGACGACGGCAACGGTATCCGTCTGCGTATCGATAATATGCAGCTCGACAACGGCCATGTGGTCTACTGGAACCAGAACAAAGACAAGCCGGAGAAGCTGATTATGGACTATGCGCATATCGATATCGACAGCATCTACGGCAAATTCAGCAACCTCGAGATGTATAACGACACTGTCTCGGGCGTAGTGCATACCCTCAGAGGCAAGGACAAATGCGGACTGCCTCTCGACGACGCCAGCGGAAAAGTGCTGTTCTGCGAGAAAAGCCTGACTGTCGACAATCTCATACTGAAAACCAACCAGTCGCATGTCGACCTCGACCTGAGATTCGAATACGAGAAATCAAGCGCTTATTTCGAATTCGTCAATTCAGTTTACATCAAAAGCAATATCCGCCAATCCACGATAGTGCTCAGCGACCTCCAATATTTCTGCTGGACGTTGAGGAAAATGCCCGACAGATTCGACTTTACAACGAATTATGAGGGCTTCGTGAAGGAGTTTACTGTTACCGACTTCGTCGCTGACTTTGGCAACGAGTCACATATCGACCTCGATGTGTCGTTTGCCGGACTGCCTGACTTCTTCAACAGTTACATGGATATCAACATCAAGGAATTGTCATCGACGTATGACGACACGAAGAATTTTGCGATACCTGTTGAATCCCAGACAGTGCCAATGCCTGAAATGCTGGCCGGAATCGGGAGATATTCATTGTCAGGAACTTATCAAGGATCTGCCAGCGATTTCAAAACGAATTTCAATCTGGTTTCGGAAATGGGTGACATCGACGCTCAGATTTATGTCGACGCCACCGAAAATGTGGATTATTCGTTTATTATCGATGCTAATAATTTGAAAATCAATGATTTGATTGGTATGCAAGATCATGCTGAAGTGTCGCTGAACCTCGATATGAACGGTCATGGAATGAATGTGGAAGATGCTGATTTTGAAGCCGATCTGAATATCAAGCGTTTGAATATCTATGGCAATGAATTTGAAGATTGGACAATTCATGGAGACCTTGAAAATAAACGGTTTATAGCTCTTTCAGATGTCCGTCAGCAATATCTTGACGCCGACTTGTCGACTATGATTGATTTTACAGGTGATAAGCCGAGTTACAACATCATCACGAAAATAAATAACGCCGACCTCGTGAACCTCAACATGCTTGACAGCGACTCGATAATGCTGCTCGCCACGAATATCGACCTGCAGTTCAGCGGCACAGATATCGACGATATCACCGGACACCTCGATATCAGCAAGACGAGATATTTCAACGGCGAAGAATTCCTGATGGACAATTTCTCAGCCAATATCAGCGAAATGAGCGGTATCAAGGATGTCACTGTCGACTGCGATTTCTTCAGATTCTACGGCTACGGCATCGTAAAGGCGAAAACTTTCGTCAACGCGTTGAAAAACACCGCAAAGAGGTACGTTGACATACCTGTTTGGTTCGCAAACACCGTGCCTGACGTCGACAAACAGGAGCTCTCGGTTTCGATGGAACTGAAAGACACGGAAATGCTGTCGAGACTGTTTATGCCTACACTGTACGTCAGCAGTGGCACTACTATCAACGCTACATATACCGACGGATATTCGTATCACGGCTCGACTATTGAATCAGATGAAATTGTATTTAATGGACTGAAATTCAAGGGTATAGACGTTAGAAACACCGCTAAGTTCGATGAGTTTGTATCAAAAATAGATATCAGCGACATCATACTGCGCGACACGACGGAGACCAACCCGGATGCCATCAACCTCGAAAATGTGGTGCTCATCTCGCGATGCGGCGACGACTTGATTAACTTCGACTTGTCGTGGGATGACAACGATAGGAACGACCATAACAAGGCGATGATAAAATCGACATTCACGCCTCATCCTAACGCCGGCGGTCTGCTGACAATCAGGCCGGAGCTGATTTTGGTGAACGACACCGTCTGGAGCATGCATCCCGATTGCAATATCAATTTCCAGAAACACGAGACAGGTATCAACAACCTTGAGCTTTACACTGACAATCAACTGATATCGGTGCACGGTGTCTATCCGAATACCGATGCCGACACCTTATACGTCGATTTCCAGAATCTTGACATTTCTGATTTCGATTTCATAACAAAGGGCAATAACCTCAATTTTGACGGCTATTTGAACGGTTTTGTGGGACTTTCCGGCTTGAATGGTAATCTTTCATTCTCAGCAGATATCGACCTGCAGAGCTTAAATGTCAACGGTCAGGAAGTGGGCGACGTGCTCGCAAGCGCGAAATGGTACGACCCGAAAGAGTCAATATTCATAAATCTTATCGTATACAACACGCTTTTCAGCACTGAACAGAAGGAATCGATAGGCATGGTCGGTTTCTATTATCCGCGGAAAAAGAACGATAACCTCAGTTTCGACCTGTTTTTCAACGATTTCAAACTCGAGACGGTGTCGCCGTTTGTGTCAAAAGAGGATGTGGATAGAATCGGCGGCCTGGCAAGCGGAAACCTCGGCTTAAGGGGCTCACTGAGCGAACCGGAGATTTTCGGAAACGTCAAACTGAAAAACGCAGGATGCGAGGTTAAATACATAAATAGTTATTACTCAATCAATAACGACATCAAATTAGAGAAAAACAAAATCGTATTTGAAAATATCATAGTGCAGGATTCTCTTGGCAATACGGCTGAAATCAATGGCGCCATAAATCATAACCATCTCAAGGATTTTGATTTCGATTTGAATCTGACATGCAACGATTTCCTCGGTTTGAACATACCTCCTGAGAATGCCAACGGCTTTTATGGCACTGCTGTCGCTGATGGTACAGTATCGATAAAAGGCCCTGTCGACGACATCAACATGAACATTGACGTTGTGACGAAAAAAGGCACGGTGATAGATGTGCCGCTTTCAGGAACAAGCAGCGTGGATAACAATTTCGTCGTTTTCGTCCAGGATATCAACGAACCTGACACCATTGTGGAGCAAGTGGTGACGGAGATTGAGAAAAAAGACAGCAATTTTAAAATGAATCTGGATGCGGAGGTCAATCCTGACGCTCTCGTCAACATTTATCTGCCTGAAAACATGGGAAGTATCAGCGCGAGAGGCAACGGAAACATCAATATCGGACTGACGCCACACGACTTCGAACTCCGTGGCGATTACGTGATAACAAGCGGTTCCTTCGTCTTCAAACTCGAGATGGTGCGCAGGACGTTTACCCTTCGCAGAGGCGGAACGTTACGTTGGACAGGCGACCCTACCGATGCCGACATCAACATCGTGGGTGTTTACAGAACAAAATCGTCGCTTACGTCGCTCGGAACACAGGCTGTCGACTCCTCAGCGTTGACAAACAACATCAACGTCGACTGCATTATCAGGCTCACCGACAAGCTCATGAACCCGACAATCACCTTTGGCATCGAGCTCCCGAACGCGACGGAAGATACTAAAAACACTGTTTATTCCGTCATCGACACCACCAACCAGGCGGTGATGGCGCAGCAAGTGTTCTCTCTCATGGTGCTCGGCTCGTTCTCGAATACAGCAGGCAGCAACATCGCGCGATTCGGCACAACGGCAGGCTACAGCGTCATAACAAATCAGCTGAGCAACTGGCTGTCGCAGATTTCCAAAGATTTCGATATCGGTATCAGCTACACTCCAAACGATAATGTCACTAACGAAGAACTTGAAGTGGCGCTCTCGACACAGCTGTTCGACGACAGGCTCACCATCGAAGGCAATTTCGGCGTGATAAGAGGCAACAAAAACGACGCAAACAACGCCAATAACATCGTGGGTGACGTGGATCTCTCATTCCGACTCACTAACCGCTTGAGCCTCAAAGCTTATAACCATACCAACATCAGGAGTAATTACTATTATTCGTTTGAAAACTATTCGGATTTCACACAGGGAGTGGGTATCTCATTCTCGCAAAGTTTCGACAATATCAGGGAGATTTTCCATTATAACAACAAGAATAAGAAGACAAAAAAGCCAAAACTGAAGCTGGACAATGAATCGAAGCCATAACAAGCCGTTCAAGATATACAAAGCCTCCGCTGGCTCTGGCAAGACTTTCACCATCGTGAAGGAATACTTGACGCTTTGCCTTGGCGACACAGCCGACGCTTACCGCGAAATCTTAGCCGTGACATTCACAAATAAAGCGGCTAACGAGATGAAAGCCAAGATATTACGCTATCTTCTCGGCATCATCGAAGGCTCGAAAAAAGAAGATATCGTCCAGATGAAAGAGTATCTGATTTCAGCCGTCGGCGTTGAGGAACGACTACTTGTGGAACGGGCCAAACGCTTGTATGTCAATATTTTACATGACTATAGCGATTTTGCGGTATGCACCATCGACAGCTTCGTGCAAAGGCTTTCCAGGACATTCTCGAGAGAACTGGAGCTCCCAGGTCAGTATAGCGTCATCTTGGACAACGACGACCTCGTGGATGAGATTATTCAACGCATCTCCGACGAGATAGGCAAAAACCGGTTCATCACTACGATCCTGTCGAATTTCGTGGAATATAACCTCTCTGAAGAGACATCGTGGAACGTCAAGAAACTGATTGGCGAATACATCGAAAAACTCCTCTCGGAAGACGCTTACCGTAAAGGCAACTATAAGAATTTCAGCGATATCGACGAGACAAAATACAAAGAAATCAAAGACTACGTTCATTCTGAAAACAAGAAAATGGATGAGGCTTTATCGTTGATTATCAAAGATATAGAATCTGAAGAAGAACGGCGCGGAATTTCTGAGCAGGATTATAACGGAAAGGCGAAAACCGGTCTGCCGTCGGTGAAACGCAAGATGCAGGAAGGCAAAAGTGTGCTCACGACGAAGACTATTGAAAGTATTTTGAACGGCGAAAAACGCTGGAACGACGCGAAAAGCAAGATATCCGACGATTCTATTGTTGATGTTTACAATGATGCGATACAAAAATATAAGTCGTTGTATTCCAAGAAGTTAATCTTCAATGACATCGAAAAGGATTTGTACCTTTACGTCTTGCGCAACCATATTTTCGAGCTGATTAGGAATTACATCGCGGAGACGTCGCAGGTGCATATTTCAGAGTTCAACAAGCGTATCTCCGACATTTTGGATGATTGCTCTGTGCCATTCATTTACGAGCGGATAGGCGAGAAGTACAAGCATTATTTCATCGATGAGTTTCAGGACACGTCGGTGTTGCAATGGCATAATTTCCTGCCTCTCGTGGAAAACAGCATCGCATTGGGCAACATGAATCTGATTGTAGGCGACGCGAAACAGTCGATTTACCGTTTCAGAAGCGGCGAGGTCGAGCAAATCATAAGCCTGCCGAAGATTTACAAACGTCCGGAAAACGAGTTCGGAATACGTTGCGAGGCGCAGTTTGTCGGTTCGGCGCAGAAGATGTCACTGACAACGAATTACCGTTCCTCGAAGAATGTTATAAAATTCAACAACACGTTTTTCCGTGCTGCCGGCACCCGTTTGGCTGATGATGTCTATCATGACGCCGAGCAGGTTTACGACCCGAAAAATCAGGCCGGATACGTCTCCGTCGAAGTGTTTCACGGCGAGTTGAAGGCCGCGGAATACAAAGAAAAAGTCAAGAAATCAATGTTAAAGCAAATTATAGATTTGCACAATCAAAACATTGATTATAAAGATATTACAATTTTGGTTCGTTCCAACAGCGACGGTACCGACATAGCGAATTATTTGGTCGCAAACGGCATCGGGGTGCTGTCGGCGGAGTCGGTGTTGTTGCAGACTTCCGACAAGGTGCAGCTGGTCATCAACATATTGAAATTGATGGTCGATGTCAAAAATCCGGTGACAAAAATGGCGGTGGAACATTTTGGTGGCGGCGACGCTACGAATCACGTCTGTACGGGTGGTTTGTACGATGTTTGCGCTCAGATTTGTAAGGAATACAATTTCAATGTGTTGGAAGACGTGTTCCTGCAATATTTCATGAACACCGTCTACGAATGGCAGTGCCGTCACAGCACCGGAATAGGCGATTTTCTGGAGTTTTGGGACAAGAAAAAAGACAAGCTGGCGGTGCAGATAACAGGCGACCTCGACTGCGTCCAAATCATGACAATACACAAGGCTAAGGGTTTGGAATTCAACGTGGTGATGTACCCTTACGCCGATACAAGCCTGAATCCGTCGCATGGTTTCACGCAAAACGAGATGTGGGTGCAATGCGCTGATAATCAAGATACTAAAGATATTCCGTATCTTGACGCGTTCCTTCTGAAGCTGTCGAAAGACAAGCTGACTGGAACCACATACGAGCCTCTTGTCAAGAAAGAGAATGAGAAAACAATGCTCGATATCCTCGATATCATGTATGTCGCCATGACGCGTGCCAAGAACATGCTGTTTGTTTACACTAACGACAAGCGGCCTGTCGACGGATACAACCTCTTTACCGATTTCTTTGCTGATATACCTGACATTCAACATGTTAAGTCGGGAAATGATGATTCTGACTTCAATGATTATTTCGTTAAAAACGGAGAGTTTGAGGTTCAGGAAGGCGAGGAGATGACGTCATACAATTATGGCGATGCCGCTGCTACGCTTTTGGTTATCAATGAGAAACGCAAAAAAGATGACGATGTCAAGATTCTTGAACTGAAAGAAGGCGAGGAGCTCCCGAAAACGTTGAACTGGTCGGAAAAACTGCAAGTTGACGCCGATCCGACCATGATTTGGGCTGAAAAAGGCTCGTTTATGCCTGAAGAATGGGGCTCGTTGGTGCATCAGATACTGTCGAAAATAAAAACGATTAAAGACGCTGAGAACGCCTTGAGACCATATGTCAACGACGGCACGATCGACGGGGAACAGGCGGCCAAATTGCTCGACACATTCCGTAAAGTGACTGATATTAAGGAACTTAAGCCGGCGTTTTCCGACGATGCCATCGTGAAAAACGAGATGGATATCCATACCTGCGACGGCCGTATCATACGTCCCGACAGATATGCGGAGACACAACAAGGCATCATCCTGATTGATTACAAGACAGGGAAGGAGCACGAGAAATATTACGACCAGCTGCGCGATTACATGAGCGCGATAATTCAAATGAATCGCATGCAGCAAATCAAGGCATATCTCGTTTATATAGGAGATGAGGTTAAAGCCGTTGAAGTGAAAATGGACAGACTATTTTAAATTTTATACTATGAAAAAGCATTTCTTTATTTTCAGCATGTTGCTTGCTTTGGGCGCATTGTCGCTGCAGGCACAGAACGAGGCTAAGATGCTGCGTTTTCCGGCAATACACGGAAACCAGGTTGTCTTCAGCTATGCCGGTGACCTCTACACCGTCGACATCAACGGCGGAATGGCTCGCCAATTAACCAACGACCCTGACGGCTTCGAGATCTTCGCAAGATTCTCGCCCGACGGGAAAAACATCGCGTTCACAGGACAGTACGACGGAAACACTGAGGTTTATGTGATACCTTCACAAGGCGGTGAGCCTCAACGTGTTACGTATACCGCGACCCTCGACCGCGACGACCTGTCCGACCGCATGGGACCAAACAACATCGTGATGACTTGGAGAGACAACGAGAACATCGTATATCGCTCACGCAGAATCACTTGGGACGATTTCGTGGGTCAGCTTTTCGTTGCCAACATCAACGGCGGGCTCGGTGAGCAGCTGCCGTTCGAGGAAGGTGGCTGGATTAGCTATTCGCCTGACGGTCAGAAGATTGCGTTCAACCGTGTGATGCGTGAGTTCCGTACCTGGAAATACTACAAAGGCGGTATGGCCGACGATGTCTGGATCTTCGACTTCAACACGAAAGAACTCACAAACATCACTAACAACGTCGCACAAGACATCTTCCCGATGTGGGCAGGCAACAAGATTTATTTCTGCTCCGACCGCGACCGTACGATGAATATCTTTTGCTATAACCTTGATAATAAACAACTTACAAAGGTTACCGACTACACATATTACGATGTGAAATATCCTTCGCTCGGCGACAACGACATCGTTTATGAAAACGGCGGTGAGCTTTATCGCATGAGCCTGAAAGACAACTCAATACACAAGATTCCGGTGAAAATCATCGGCGACGGCATCTCATCGAGAACGAAATATGTCGACGCATCGAAATTCATCACCTCAGGCAACGTGTCACCCGACGGCAAACGTATCGTTTTGGGTGCTCGCGGCGATATCTGGACGTTGCCTGTAGAGGAAGGAATCACAAGGAATCTCACGAAATCCGACGGCGTCCACGACCGCAACGTCGCTTGGTCACCGGATGGCGAATACATCGCTTACATCTCCGACCGCACGGGCAACGACGAGCTTTACATCCAGAAACAGGATGGCAAGGAAGAAGCGATACAACTCACTGACCCTCAAAAGGTTTCGGAGACTTACAAATACCAGCCTTCATGGTCGCCGGATAGCAAGAAAATCGCTTGGTACGACAAGATGAACCGCCTCATGATGATTGACGTCGCCACCAAAAAAGTGACTGAGGTAGCTAAGAGTCAGGACGGCGAAATGAGCGATTTCAGCTGGTCGCCCGACAGCAAATGGATTGCTTACTCAGATGAGAATATGTCGGAATTCAGCAGGATCTTCATCTATAACGTTGATACTCAGAAGACTGAAGCCGTCACCGACACTTGGTTCAATTCGGCAAATCCGGCCTTCGACAAGAACGGAAAATATCTGTACTTCACCTCTGAACGTGATTTCAACCCGACTTACAGCAGCGTGGAATGGAACTACGCCTACTGCGAGATGAGCCGCATCTACATGATTACCTTGCAGAAAGACACTCCGTCGCCGTTCCTTGCAAAGAACGACGAGGTAACTGTCGAAAAAGGCGAGGCAAAAGATGAGAAACCTGGCAAATCTGACAAAGGCAAAGACAAGAAAAAAGATTCCAAGAAAGAGGATGACAAGTCGATAAAGATTGATTTTGAAGGCATTACGAGCCGTATTATCCCGTTGCCAGACCTCAATACCGCATATTATTACTACCTTCAGGCCGTAGAAAACGGACTTTATTACATGACATGGGGCAATCGTGGTGGCGGTTTGTATTACTACAACCTGGAAGAAAAAGAAGCCACGAAAATCGGCGATTTCAACGGTTATTACCTGACTCCTGACGGCAAGAAGATGGCTCTCAGAAAACGTTGGGATATTACTGTTATCAACACTCCGACGCGTGAGGTGAAAGGCATCGAGAAGCCTATCGACCTGTCAAACATGAAGAAATGGGTCAACCTGCATGAGGAATGGGCTCAGATATACACCGAGGCATGGCGTCAGATGCGCGACTTCTTCTATGCGCCTAACATGCACGGCAACGACTGGCCTGCAATACACGACAAATACTCTGTTTTGATTCCTTATTGCGGCGACCGTAACGACGTCAACTACCTCATCGGCGAGATGATTGGCGAATTGAACATCGGGCATGCCTATACCGGAGGCGGCGACCGTACACCGGCAAAACGCCTTAAACTCGGTCTGCTCGGCGCTCAGCTGAAACGCGACGACAGCGGTTATTACCAAATCGACAAGATTTTGAAAGGGGAGAGCTGGAACGACGCTACAATATCACCATTGACGGAAATCGGCGTCAACGCTAAGGAAGGCGACTTCATCGTGGCAGTCGACGGCGTCCCGACAAAAGACATGAACAACATCTTCGAGGCATTGGTTGACAAAGCCGGGAAACCTGTCGTTTTAAGCCTTAACAGCAAAGCTTCAGAAGCTGGCGCCCGTGACGTCGTGGTGAAACCGCTGGAAAGCGAGAACTCGCTATATTACTACAACATGGTGCAGAACAACATCGAGAAAGTCAGCAAGGCGACTAACGGTCAGGTAGGTTACATACACATCCCTGACATGGGTCCTGAAGGGTTGAACGAGTTTGTGAAATATTTCTATCCGCAGCTCACAAAGAAGGCTTTGATTATCGACGACCGTGGCAATGGTGGCGGCAACGTCTCACCGATGATTATCGAGCGTCTGCGTCGTGAGGCCTCGATGTGGACCGTGACACGCAACGGCAACGCAGCCGAAATCAAGCCTAACCAGATGATGAACGGACCTAAAGTGCTGTTGTTCAACAAATATTCAGCATCCGACGGCGACTTGTTCCCGTGGCAGTTCAAACATTACAAGCTCGGCACCACCATCGGCACACGCTCATGGGGCGGCGTCGTAGGTATCCGTGGAAGCCTCCCGTTCATCGACGGCGGCACCTTGAACCGTCCTGAGTTCGCTCCGTTCGACCAAAACGGCAACTGGATCATCGAAGGTCACGGCGTCGACCCTGACATCGTCATCGACAACAATCCTTACGACGAGTTCAATGGCATTGACGCTCAGCTTGATAAGGCTATCGAAGTCATCCTCGAACAGATGAAAGATTGGCCTGAGGCACCGGCAATTCCGGCATGGCCCGACAAGACCAACGTGAAGTAACGAAATATTGTTTTTGAATGTTTATAGGAGAGCTGATAGCTTTGTTTGTTGCCGTTTCGTGGACCGCCACCGCCTTGTTTGCGGAGGTCGGCTCGAAACACATGGGCTCTCTGCCGTTCAACACCATCCGCATGACGATGTCGCTGCTTTTTCTCGTGCTCACTCTGTGGCTCGTGATGGGCGTCCCTTATCCTCGTCATGCTGATGGTGGAACATGGCTGTGGCTGATTCTCTCAGGCTTAGTGGGCTATGTCATCGGCGACTACTGCCTGATGCAGGGATACATATATATCGGCTCGCGTTTTGGCCAGCTTTTCATGACGCTGTCGGCACCGACGGCGGCTCTCACCGGAAGGTTGCTGCTGGGCGAGCACATGCGCCCGATAGCTGTCATTGGCATGATTATAACTGTAAGCGGTATCGCACTTTCGATACTCTCAAAAAGTGATGATTCTGAACACCGAACCTTGCATTTCAAGTTTCCTGCAAGAGGTATCTTCTACGCTGCGATGGCCGGAATCTGCCAGGGTTTCGGGTTGGTGCTAAGCAAAGAAGGACTGACGCATTACGACGCGGCGCTTGAGGCTTTGAACATCGCGCAAGACTCTGTTTTTGAAGGCGCTATACTGCCGTTGCCGGTGAGCATCAGCGTGCCGTTTGCAGCGACCACAATACGCGCTTATATCGGCCTGACGGGTTTTTTCTTGGCTTTGGTGCTGTTCAATAAAGACGGCCTGGCGCAGTTACGTCATGCTGTCAACGACCGAAAGGCGATGTGGTGTGCGCTGGCATCCACAGTCTTCGGCCCGTTCATCGGAGTCAGCGCTTCGTTGCTTGCCACGCAGTACACCTCAACAGGTATCGCGCAGACGCTCTTCGCCCTCACGCCAATCCTCATCATCGCTCCGGCGGCGATACTTTTCCATCAGAAAGTCACCGTCCGCGAAGTCATCGGCGCAATTATCAGCGTCGCTGGCGTCTGTTTGTTTTTTGTTTAAAACCTTAGATTATGACCGAGCGCCATCCGTTGCAACCCTTTCTTCCAGCAAATGCTAAAGTGCTGTTTTTAGGCAGTTTTCCGCCGCCGAAGAAGCGCTGGTGCATGGACTTCTTTTACCCGAATTTCATGAACGACCATTGGCGTCTGGAAGGCGAGATTTGGTTTCACGACAAGAACCATTTCATCGATTTGGAGTGTAAATGCTTTAAAAAAGATGAGATAATCGCATTTTTACATGAAAAAGGAATAGCGTTTTTCGACACTGCAATGGCTGTAAACCGGTTGAAAGACAACGCTTCAGATGCGTTTCTTGAAATAGTTGAGAGAACCGACATCAGAGTTTTATTGGCGAAGATGCCACAATGCAAAGCCATTGCCACGACAGGGGAGAAGGCTACCGTTGAAGTCTGTGAATATTTCAATATCAATGATATTCCGGCGCCGAATAGCAAAATCACATTGGAAAACGACCTCGTTTTATATCGTTTGCCATCATCATCGCGAGCTTATCCGCTGGCGTTTGAAAAGAAAGCGGAGGCGTATCGGAAGATGTTTGAAGAGGTTTTAAGCTGCCAGCAGTGTCATAAACAGTAAAACAAACAATGCTATTGTAACAATCGCCAGTATGCTTCCGAGGCAGCCCCAGTTTCGGTCGCCATCAGGCAGCTTATCCGATAAAAGGCAGAAAATCAAGCCGATGAAAGGTGTGAACAGCACCGACAGGAAGAACGTCCAGCCGAAGCCTATTCTGCGTCTTGCGCCGAGCAGTCCCACCAAAGCGGCGACAAAAGTGTCAGAGATAAGACCGAAAAGTAATAATGTGAAAGCCATAATGTCATAATTTGATGCAAAGATAAAAACTATTTTTAAATAATTACAAAATTGATAAAATTATCTCTTTCCCGATTTCCATTTTTGAGAAAGCGAACATTCTTTTTCCTAAATCTTTTAATGAAGCCCCGATGTGATATACTTCATTGTCAATAATCATAAATCTGTCATGAGATTTATTGAACTGCTCAATGTTTATTGGCTGATACTGGGAATTGTGCTTTTTTAAATCCAGTTTAAGATTTTCAGAAATATGAGCTGTGTAGATTGTAGCGGAAACGTTGTCTTCTCGTTTGTTTAGAATTTTTAGAACCGAATCATCAACATAATTATCAATTAGTATAATTTCGTTCTTTGCTTTTCTTACTAAATCAGAGATGAAGTTGTAGGCATCAAATATTTGTCCATCAAGTCGAACTACCGAGAAATTCTCGGAGGTTGAATCGGAGTCAATTTCATGTTCTTCATAAATGTTTTTTAGATGTAAACTTATATTGTCTGTTGAACAGTCAAACAATATGGCCATTTGTGTTTGTGTCAGCCACACTGTTTCATCAGAAACCTTAACTTCAAGTTTAACGTTACTACTCTCTGTTTTGTAAACAACAACATTGTGATTATCCATTATTTACAATTTTAAAAGATTCCAAAAATAGCGTTGAATTCCTTGGTTGCAAAATTAAGTCGTAATTCCTTATGTGTCAAGGATTTTAGTGTTAAATTTTGTTAACAAAAGTTGCGGAATTTTGGAGGAAATCTTAAAAAATTTTAACAATTATTATGCCTTTATTGGCCCCCGCTGCAGCCGTCCTAAGGCGGTGATCCTCATGGCGGGGAGTGCTTTCTGCTGAAAGCAAACGACTGGGCGCCCCGTCTTGAGTATCATCCGCTTAGTCCGGCTTTTAGGCCCTCGCTGCCCCGCAATCGGGCCGGGCCCCCGCGCCGCGAAGCGAAGTGGGGGCGAAGCCATGATGGAATGTGCAAAAAATGCAAATTGCTTTTTAAACCAATCTCAAAACTCATCGTTTAAATAGAATCTAATGTCAATTTTTCATCTTATTATTAAAAATATGTTTTCTATATTTGTTTTATTGCCTGCTTTTCATATAATGGCAGAGGTGCTATAATTAACAAAATGCAAAATAATTACACTGATATTTTTTTTCTGAAAAAAGTTGAAAATTGAAAAAAAATAATTAAATTTGCAAATCAAGTATTTTACATAAATTATATAGGATGAAAAGCACTAACAATAAGAGTTTTAACGAGTTATCTTTAAAAAAAGATAAAGAAATGGTGTTTGACATCCATCAAAAAGAAAAGGTTCATGCTAAAAAAAGTAAAAACATTACACACACTGTAATAGATTTGTTCGCTGGCTGCGGAGGTTTGTCGCTTGGTTTATATCAAGCCGGTTGGGAAGGTCTTTTTGCCATTGAAAAGAATGCTTTTGCTTTTGAAACGCTTAAGTTCAATTTGATCGATAACAAGAAGCACTTCCAATGGCCTGAATGGCTGCCTCAAACCGAGCATGACATCAATGAAGTGTTGGAGAAATATCCGAAACAATTGAGAGCATTGCGGGGAAAGGTGGATTTGGTAGCTGGAGGGCCTCCGTGTCAGGGCTTTTCCATGGCTGGAAAGCGTGTTGAGGATGATGTGCGCAATCAGTTGGTGTTTTCGTACATTAAGTTTATTGACTTGGTACAGCCGAAAATGATTCTTTTCGAAAATGTGAAAGGTTTCACTTATGCTTTCGATAAAGGGAAATCGGCTTCTTCCGAGAATGAACCTTATTCCCACAAAGTGATTCGTGGGTTGGGAGATTTGGGTTACAACGTGAAACCCCATGTGATTGATTTTTCAGAGTATGGTGTCCCTCAACGTCGCAAGCGTTTTATCCTTGTTGGGATTCGAAAAGAACTGGGTGCTCCTGATGGTTTCGAGGATTTGTTGAAAGCCAATCGAGATTCATTCTTGGCTCAAAAAGGTTTGAAGTCCATCAATACCTTGCAGGATGCCATTTCTGATTTGCTTCGTTCCAACGGAGAAGTTTCCTCTCCTGACCGCAAAGGTTTTTATTCTGGAATATACGGCAAGAAGAAACTGACAGCGTACCAAAAACTGATGCGGGGCGATTATCCCCAAATGCACGAAATAGCGGATAGCCATAGTTTTGCAAAGCACAAACAGGAGAAAATTACTTGTTACAAACGATTGTTGGCTGAATATCCAAAACGTGGCAAACGAATTGATGGGGAAGCCCGCGAACAATGGGGCATCAAACAACGGGGGATCACCATTTTGGATCCCAATGTGGTTTCGCCGACCATTACCGGCAGTCCGGATGACTATTTGCACTATTCCGAACCACGCATCATGACGGTTCGCGAATGTGCCCGCATACAGTCGTTCCCTGATTGGTACGAGATTAAAAAGAAATACACTACCGGTGGCAAGATGCGCAAGTTGGAAGTGCCCCGTTACACCCAAATTGGTAACGCCATTCCGCCACTATTTGCGGAGTTGGCGGGGAAAGTTTTATTAAATATGCTACGATATGGAACAGATGCAGTTTAAAATAAGTTCATTTTTAAAAGATCTTATTGGACGAGAATTGATAACTGATGAATTCGTGGCAGTTTTCGAATTGGTTAAGAATTCTTTTGATGCACATGCAAAAAAAGTAAAAGTTATTTTTGAAAATCAATATGACCCTACAAACGCCAGAATCATTATTTGGGACAATGGACGAGGAATGGACAAATCAGATTTACAAAACAAATGGTTATTTGTTGCGCATTCTGATAAAAGGGATGGAACGGAAGACAAAGATTACAGAGATAAAATCCAACACAAACGCACTTTTGCCGGAGCTAAAGGTGTTGGTCGCTTCTCTTGTGATAGATTAGGAAGATATTTAAATCTTATCTCAATTAAAGACGCACCTAATGCTTTAATAGAGAATCTCAAGATAGATTGGACTTCTTTTGAACAAGACTCCAACAAGGAATTCATAGATATTAAAGTTGAACATAATACTTTATCAGCAACAAACTATGAAGATTTTCATCAAGGAACTATTTTAGAGATCTCGGGGCTGCGAGATATATGGGATAGAGATAGGATTAAGAAATTGAAAGTATCATTAGAAAAGCTTATTAATCCAATTCAAGGGAATGATGTTGACGATTTTGCTATTGAGATTATTGCTGACGATGAGTTATTACAAGATCAGAAAGAAAAAGATGATAGAGACAAGGTTAATGGTGTTGTTCGAAATATTGTCTTTGAGCGTTTGGGATTAAAGACAACACAAATTAAAGTGAGTATTACAAATCATGGTGGAACAATCACAACAACATTAACAGACAGAGGCACAGAGATATATACTTTAACAGAACGCAATCCATATGACAAATTATATGATATAGATATTGTATTGTTTGTTTTAAATAGAGCTGGAAAAATCAACTTCAAAAAAATAATGGGTGTTGATTCCGTTAAATACGGGTCTGTCTTTATTTACAAGAATGGTTTCCGCATATATCCTTTTGGAGAGGAAGGTGATGACACCTTGCAAATAGACCGACGCAAGCAACAAGGTTTCTATCGTTATTTGGGAACCCGTGATTTATTGGGACGTATTGAGATTAATGGCGAACGTTCTGATTTAAGAGAAACCACTAGTCGAGACGGTGGATTTATTAAAAATGAATCATGGAATCAGTTAGTTGAGTTTTTCTATGACAAAGCTTTACGCCGTCTTGAAACTTATACTGTGGGCATCATTAAATGGGGTGATGAAAAGTTTGACAAGGAAACTGGTGAAATTATTCAACCAGAACTAAAGCCCGAAGACGTTAAAGACAAAATATTGGACATTATTTCTAATCTGACAAAAGCCAAAGAGGTAATAGATGTTCAATATAATCAGGATTTTTTAAAAATCTATGAATCTAAACAAGAAAAAAGCGCCACTCAACTTGTGAAAAATCTCACCCGCATGGCTGAAGAGACAAATAATCCACAATTTGTCAAACAAGCGAAAGCTGTAGAGAAACAAGTTAGCGAGATGAGACAATCCATTGGCGAACTTGAACGGGATAATGCCACCAAAACTGAAGAGAATAAAAATATTAAAAAAACTGTATCGCAATTACAAACAGAAAATTTATTCTTGATATCGGATGTCACAAATGATACCAAAGAGTTTAAAAGTTTGCATCATCACATCACGCACACTTCTGATTTGATTGCTGAATATATTTCCATTGCTATTGAAGCATTAAGTAAAGGCGACAACAAACGCGTGAAAGAATCGTTGCAATACATAGAAATAGAGAATCAGAAAATTTTGACATTATCCAATTTCGTAAGCAAAGCAAAATTTGATACGAAAACAACTAAAATAAACGATGACATTATCAGTTTTGTTTACGAATACATAAACAATCTATATGTAATTACTCATAAGAAACTAATTGTCAATGTTGAAAAAGCTTCGTTCAAATTTGTCACAAGGTTTGTGCCAATTGAAATGATAATACTCATTGATAATTTGCTGAACAACTCTGAAAAAGCCAAAGCTCAAAATGTTTCGATAAGCTGGGTACTTGAGGAAAGCACCTTGACAATGCATTATGCTGATGATGGGCACGGCATTAAGCAAGAAGTTTTGCCACATGTATTTGAATACCGTTTTTCCACTACTAACGGAGGTGGTTTAGGATTGTATTATGTGAAAGAAATAGTTAACAAGATGAAAGGCTCGGTCCAAATTGATAACAGCAAGTCTAAAGGTGTGGAGTTTATTATAACTTTGAAGAAATGAGAATAAAATATAAGATACTCTGGGTAGATGATCGCAAGGATGAGTTCGAAAGGTTGTCTTATGATAAACGGATTATTGAATATGTCAAGAATCTGTTTTTCGAACCGCACTTAACATTCTGTGAGAATGTCGAGGAAGCTAAAGACATAATTAGTCATAATCATTTTGATGTCATTTTTTCAGATTATAACATCAATGATGGATCTTCCGGAGAGCAAGGAGACGGATTTATTTCATATATTCGTTCCAGAAATGTGAATACTGAGGTGCTGTTTTATTCTGCCATGAAGGAATTGCCCACTTTAAAATTAAATCGTATAGTCTTTTTCTCGTTGGCGGGTTTGCAAGATGGTTATCGCAAGTTGTTAGAACAAATGGAAGGGCTCATATATCTCACAACGGAAAAACTACATGATTTGACGGCTCTGCGTGGTCTTGTTATGGCAGAGGTGAGTGAACTGGATGTCTTAATGGAACAAATCATTTTAGCATATTTCAATTCTCCAGAGAGAATGCGTACATTCCATGACCACATCACAGCGAATCGAGAAGAAACTTGGCATAAAATGCTAAATTCTAGTACTCAGTGCGATAAGCAATGTTTTCACATATGGCGTGAAAAAGATCTAACAGAGTATGTCAGCAAATTAGATTCTTCACAAAAAGCGCGTGCCATTAACATTGTGCTTTCAGATATTGACTCTGCTCATGCTATTTGTACAGATAGCAAATTTTTCAAGAACTATGATGATTCTATCATTCTCAATCGGAATAATTTAGCTCACTGCATTAGCGAAAAAGATAAGAATGGAAATGAAATCTTAAAAACATGGAAAGGAGAGAAAATATACAATGATGAAGAATTCCGCATTATGAGAGCGAATATTATTAAATATCACAACATGTTTACAACATTATTGACTACATTAACCGAATCCGAATAAAGTATGGTTATAACAATATAATAGATTTTACAGTAAAACGAATAAAAAAGATTATGCATCAATTATGCCTATAGAACATTGCCCAGACCGCGATTACTTGGCATATCATAGAGATAGAATTTTTAAAGGGATATGAAACAAAACATTTTAATGAAGAAAGAACAGACATTAAAACAAAAGGTAGCCGATTTAATCGCACGGCATATGATTTGTTATTCCGAACAAGATTGTGCACAGATTCTTGTTGGACTTAATGTTATTTCCTCGTTTAATTTGAATATAGACCATCCACAAGCATCGATTAACCTTAATCTTTTCCAAGAATCTTTGGCGAAAATCAATGAAAAAGAATTGAGGAGGCGTGATGAAGGTGTATACTATACCCCAAAAGACGCAACAGAATATGTTGTTGCTAACACATACCTTAATTACGTTTGTCCAGACAACGTTCAAGTACATCCCGTTGATAAATGTTTGCAGATACTAACCCAAATCAATAGTAGTAAGTTGGTTTGCGCTAAAGTTTTTGACCCAACATGTGGAACAGCCGAATTCTTGTTAAGTGCAATAAATCTAAAGTTGCAGATAATTGATTGTGATTCCGATGACGCAATATTAAATCTTGTGTCAACAATATATGGCAACGATATTGCAGAAGAATCCATCTTTTTATCCAAGGTGAGATTGTTCTTTGCAGTTGTTAAGTTTCTTCAGGACAAGAATAATTCTGTAAGATTAGCAAAGATTTTAAATAAGAACTTCACCTCATTGGATTATATAATTAACCATAACATATCGCCAAAATATGATATAATTGTGGGTAATCCGCCATATGTAGAATACCGCAAATTACCCGTAAAGCCAACCACAAACTATGGAAACACATACGCCGATGTTTTGCTAAATTCTATTAATGCAGCAAAGCAAAATGGTGCCTTGGGTTTCGTGATTCCCATATCATTTGTATCCACCGGACGCATGAAAGCTATTCGTGAGTATTCATATTCAAAGTTAAGCAAAATGTTTTTGCTTAACTTTGCGGATCGTCCTGATTGCTTATTTGATGGCGTTCACCAAAAACTTACAATATTCTTCGGAATCAAAGGCAGAAATAAATGCTGTGTCTACTCATCCAGTTACTACCATTGGTATAGCGAGGAACGAGATTATTTGCTCAGCAACGCAAGTGTTTTACCCGTTATTCCTTATGAAAAATACATTCCTAAAATCGGTAATGATTTTGAGCGGAGTATATTTGATAAAATAATGAGTGCTAAAGGGCTGACCTTAGCGGACATCACATCAGACACAAAAAGCAATACTTTGCTATATCTTAACATGCGTGGATGTTTTTGGATGAAAGCATTCTCTTTTAATCCGGGGTCAAATGAATATAAGCAATTCAAAAGCCCGAAGGAAATGCAACCGTATATCCTTGCCATCTTAAATTCCAATCTCTATTTCCTTTATTGGACAATAGTTTCTGATTGTTGGCATATAACTGGAAAGGAAATATCCGAATTTATCATACCTATTAAAGACGTCAACTTCAAAGCTTTTAGAAATATATACAACAATATTGAAAAAAAATTAGAGGAAACCAAGAAGTATATCGGTAGCAAACAAACGGCTTATGAGTACAAACATAAAGATTGTAAGCCAGAGATAGACGCTGTTGATGATGCTTTGAAAGGTATATATAATCTCTCAGATGATGAAGTTGAATATTTAAGAAACTATAAAGTCAAATATAGAACTAGTAATGGCTAAATATAACGTCATAGATTTGTTTTCAGGCTGTGGAGGTTTTTCTGTAGGTTTTGAAAGAGCGGGCTATCGTATCATTAAGGCGGTAGAATACGACAAAACAATTGCCGTTTCTTACTCGCATAATCATAAGGCAACAATTATGTATGCAGAAGATATAGGAAAGATAGACAATGAAGATCATTTTACATGCGGAGAATCAGATGTAATCATTGGGGGCCCCCCATGTCAAGGTTTCTCTATGGCAGGTGCGAGAATTCGTGAAAAAAATGCATTTATGAACGACCCGCGAAACTTTCTTTTTCGTCACTATGTGAACGTTGTCAAAATAGTTCGTCCAAAAGTATTCTTGTTGGAAAATGTTAAGGGAATCTTGTCAAAAGACAAAGGCGCCATATTCAAAGAGATAGTCAGTGCTTTTAGCAACCCTGATAATTTTGAAGGGGATAGATATTATTTGCACTACAAAGTTTGCAAGGCTGTAGAATATGGAGTACCTCAACAACGAGAACGTGTTGTTGTGATAGGCGTGCTCAATCACGATTTTAATATAGACGAAGTATTTGAGTTTGCCCGGAGAAATATCCTTAAAAAAGATAAGCACTTCTTTGATGCTGTATCATTGCGAGATGCAATTTCTGATTTAGGTCACCCGACAATTGATGGCATTACGGAATTACAACCTTGTCAATCCAGGTATCAAGAATTCTTGCGTGAGGGGTGCGATAAAACTTCAAATCACATAGCATCTAAACATAATGCAATTGCTATTAACCGGATGCAACATATTGAAGTGGGACAAAACTGGGAAGTATTAAATGAAGATATCCACTCTGTGCATAGCGGTGCATATGGTCGATTGGCATGGGACAAGCCAACTATGACAATAACAACTCGTTTTGATACACCAGCTGGAGGAAGATTTATTCATCCGGTAGAAAATAGGACTCTAACGCCGCGCGAAGCTGCCCGCATACAGTCTTTCCCTGACAGTTTTGAGTTCTTAGGAAATAAAACAATTGTTTGTAGACAAATAGGAAATGCGGTACCACCGAAAATGGCATACTTTTTAGCAAATGTAGTAAAACATATATTTTATGAATATGGGAAAACTAAGCGATGAAAAACTCGCCAAATTGAAAACCTTGGATAGTCAAGGAGGATTTTGGTATATCACAAAGCAAAATCTAGTATTTCGAGATTTATGCTTTATGGCAAAAATTCTTGAGGCATGGGATGACCGTAAGGAGGAGAATTATGAAAGTTTCTTTAATAAGCACAAGATTCTTCCTGATTTTGGTGCTTTTGATCCCCTTATTGCTCATCGTGCTACAAAAAATTGTGAATACATCGGATTGACTGTGCCTTCTGAAAAATACAGTGCACAAAATTTGACTCCGTTCTATTTCGCGCTAAAGAAGTTGTGTGGAGGCGATTTTAACCAATTGTCTTCTTATCCTCAAATTATTGATAAACAATTGGAACGGATGTTTATTGATTCGCGTACAAATAAAACATATACTACTAATTTTCAAATTTGCCCATTTATGTTTTTGTTCAAAGTTTTGCTCCTTATAGGAGATATTACAAAATCGTATAAAATTTCGACAGCAGAATTTAAGCTGTTTGTTGCAACTGCACAGAGTTGGAATGAATACTTTGAAGTTGTAGAATCTATTTTAAGATATAGAACCGACGCGGATTTCCAAGCACAATGCAATAAGAACAACACAAAAGTTAGCGATGTTCGTTACAATATATTAGCTCAAAATCATTCTCAGCTTGCAGTTACAAGTAGCGATATAGCTATATTGGAAAATGAAGTTAGAAATGTACGTAGAAAAGTAGCAGAATATGAATTAAGTGAAAGAGTTCAATCTGCAGAAGAAATTTTTACAGCGGGTTCTTTTGTTGAAAAAACATTCCAGAAAATATATTACGGTGCTCCTGGAACCGGCAAAAGCCACGAAGTAAAAAAGCAAACTGAAGAATTGTTGGATAGTGGCGAAGAAAGAGACTTGCCCAATGTTTTCCGCACCACTTTCCATCCTGATACGGATTATGCTTCTTTCGTGGGATGTTATAAGCCTACCATGAAACCGACATCCAAAGAGGAAAAGACTCTCACCGGCAAAGATGAAGAGATAGTATATGAATTTGTTCCGCAGGTCTTTACAGATGCGTACGTTTATGCGTATAATAATTCCGACCAACCGACCTACTTGGTTATAGAGGAAATCAACCGTGGTAACTGTGCACAGATATTTGGCGACCTGTTCCAGCTATTGGACAGAAACGGAGGCGTTTCCGAATATAAAATCAAAGCAGACAAAGACTTGGCGCTATACCTCCGTGACAAATTGGATGCAGACTCCCAAGGCATCCAAGACGGAAAACTATGCTTGCCTGCCAACCTGCATATCCTTGCCACCATGAACACCTCCGACCAGAGTCTGTTCCCTATGGACAGCGCCTTCAAACGCCGTTGGGAATGGGAATACGTGCCCATCAATTATGACACAACCATCAAATCGGGCGAGTTTGAAGTTACCATCGGTGACAAGTCCTATTCATGGGTTGTATTTATCAAGCAAGTGAACGAGAAGATCTTCGACCTTACCCAAAGCGAAGACAAACAAATGGGTAACTTTTTCATCAAACAATCCATTGATGAAAAAGGGTTCAAGAGCAAAGTGATGTTCTACCTTTGGTACGAAGTGCTACGTGACGAAACGGAAAACAACAAATACTTCTTCTACAAGAAAACTATCGTTGACGGCAAAGAAGTGTCAAGCAAATTCACATTTAAAGACCTATTCGGAGATAAAGCGACGGAGACATTGCAGCAGTTCATGGATTACTTGAAGGTTGACCCTAAATGAAAATACTCATTGAGCAATACGGCTACGACAAGGGCAGGTTGAGTTCCATACTCGACCCACACTATTTCACTGAACTGCGTGACGGGAAAGCCAAGATACCCTATGTGGGTTATTTCCTGTCGCACAAGATTCCGGACATGGTGTTTATCCTGCCGAAAGTATTCATCATCGAAGGCAAAGCCTTTGGTGAATACGATCCGGAAGAGATTATCGACTTCGAGCAACTCAAGCCGGAGCACAAAGCCAATGTGTTCAGCCTTTCGGTATGGATATATCGCGCCATCAAACTCTATTTCCAACACAAAGACAAGATAGGAGAGGAATCGGAGATATTGCAGAACGTGGTTTCTCACCAAGGTCCGAGAAGCGAGACAATGATAGATATTGTGCTTTCTCTGCTGAAGTTTGACAAAGAGCACAAGAACCTGTTTGCCTATATCACCCGCCTCAAGCACTCCGGACAAAACAAAATCCATTGGCAGAAAACAATCTCCCGGACACAGGCACTCATCCAAAACGGTGTACCTATTTACCTCCAACCGCACACCAAACAGAAAGACATTAACTTCGATGAAGAGCTGATTGTACTGTTTTACTCAGTACTGAACTATCTCGCTCAGGAATTCAAGTTCAATGTGCGTCCGGCATTTGGGTACGACTTACTCAAACCCGAGACCATCCAATCCATGATAGACAGTGGGAAAGGCGTTCATGTGCTCCGTCAAAACCGCCGCAAGTACTTCACGGACGAGATGGTACAGTTGTGGAACCTACTCTTCACCTTCTTCGAGCAATCCCAATATGTCCAAAGCAAAGATAATGACGACGAACAAGCTATGCTGGTTCGCGAGTTCAACCTTGTCTTTGAAGATATGATTGACTCACTCATCGGCGATAGTGATATATCAGGAGGACTGAAAGAGCAAAAAGATGGTAAAATCATCGACCATATCTACCGCGATAATGCACTGATAGAAGATAAGAAACAAATCTATTTCATTGGTGACAGCAAATATTACAAGGATGACAACGACATCGGTCCGAATTCTATCTACAAGCAGTTCACATACGCCAAGAACGTCATCCAGTACAATATTGATTTCTTCAACAGCAGGCCTCAAGAGTTTGAGGCGGAGAACCTGCAATATCGGGATAACACTACCGAAGGCTACAACATCACCCCGAACTTCTTTATTCGAGGTCACCTGCAAGCCGGGCAACTGAATGACTACAGCAATGCTAATTTGAAATTGGAGAAGATGAATGATGGTAAGAGCCATAGGATTTCGTACCATTTTGAGAATCGGCTCTTTGACCGTGACACGCTGATTTTGCAAACGTATAGCATTAATTTCCTGTTTGTGCTGGCTTGTTATGTGCAAGGGGCAGGCGAGCACACACAAGAAATCAGAAGTATATTCCGTGAAAATATCAAGAAGGTTCTTCAATTGCAATATGGTTTCTTTGCCATCAAGCCGAGAGTTCATGACGAGACAGAGCAGTTCTTGCATGACAATTTTCAACAGGTGCTTGGCAAAGTATTTGCACCGTATGGTGGTTCGACCAATTGCATGACTTTAGCTTTAGATAATGATGCTGATAATACGGAAACACTTGCGCTGATAGATAAGTATTTTTACAGGAAACCTATTCCAAATAATCAACTGGATGTAAAACCGGATACATTGTTTGACACTGACGAGCAGACGATTATGCATGCTGTGGAACTTTCGGTGGATATGCATGATAAATGTGTCATTACGGCACTTGTCAGAAAAGATGACAAGAGTTTTGACAAATTTAATATCGGAGGAGCTAAAGAATATGTCATGGAGTCGATTCCGGCTGTTAGTTTATGGAGCATCAAATACTTAATGCCGATGGCCTCATATGATTTTATTGGATATTATGAGGTGACGGACATAAAGTTTAATCCAATGACAAAAAGATTGCGGTTCATGTTGGGGCAGTTCTTCCCGTTGGGCGATTTACCGGTTAACGTGGCTGGGAAAATGAGGCACGGTGAATTGATTAACCTTGAATACGTACAAAAATTATATAACAAGGAAATATAATGACCGACCACTTCACCCCAATCCAACGGCACCTTGTGATGTCACACATCCGCAGCCGTAACACTAAACCCGAGCTGAAGGTGCGCAAATGGCTTTGGTCTCATGGCTATCGCTATCGTCTTAACGTAAAAGGAGTTCCTGGCAAGCCAGACATCGTAATGCGTCGTTATCGCACTGCAATCTTTGTTAATGGTTGCTTCTGGCATGGTCATGAGGGATGTGAGAAGTTCAAGATGCCGAAAACAAATGTCGAGTTTTGGGAGGCGAAAATACGGAGAAATAGAGAACGAGACTGTCAAAACTATCAGATTTTAAAGGAAAACGGATGGCAAGTACTTGTGCTTTGGGAGTGCGAGCTTACAAAGAAGTCGTTTGAAGCAACTATGCAGAAAGTGGAAGTGATGCTGCATGATTATTGCTTGAAGACTATAAGTCCCAAGGTTAAAGAATATATTAGAGTGGATGAAGATGCCATTCAGATGGCAGCTGAAGCAGAAGCTGATTATGGAGATTAACTCTCTTGGCTTCGCCCCACGTCGCTTCGCGGTGCGGGGGCTCGGCCCGAATCGCGGGGCAGCGATGGCCAAAGAGCCAGGCTAAGGCGCTGATTCTCAAGTGGGGCGCCCGGTCGTTTGTTTTCGTAAGAAAACACTACCCACGCTGAGAATCACAGCCTTAGACCGGCTGCAGCGGGGGCCGATTATTCGGGCCTTGATTTTTTGGATACTTTTTTATCAAGAAAAAAGTATCATACAACCGCCTGTTAAGGCCAAAATTCCTATATTTGCAAAACATTTCTCATGAAGTGCACAATGACATCGTTACCATGGAACAAACCTATTCCAACTACACCAACCGCATCCTGAATCTCCGCCAGGCGAAAATCCATGGCGAGGTGATAGTCGCAAAGCCTGTTCTGCTGCTCGCACTGATTGATGGCATAGGGCAGGGGATATTCAAAGAAAACCGTTTCGTGCTTAACGAGTGGCTCGAAGCCCGCTACCTGAAGCTGATGGTGGAAAACACCCGTCATTCGCAATTCGACAAGCCTGCCGATATAGCCAATCCTTTCTGGCATCTCGCCACCGACGGCTTCTGGCATCTGAATGGCAAAGATGTGCTTGAGATGAAAACCACACCATCAAGAAAATGGCTCAAAGAGAATGTTAACTACGCCTATTTTGATGAAGACCTATGGCTCCTGTTACAAAACCAGCCATGGAGAGAAAAACTGCGCAACTTTATCGTAGAACAAAAACTTACCAATTTATAGATGTGGCTTTGCCCCATATGGTTTACAGCGTTGGCCCGCGTCATACAGCGGTCAGAGCTTTGTATGGCGCTTGACTTTTTAGTTTTACTGATTTTGCTTTGTCTCAGCATAGCTCAAGTAAACTTGGCTCTGCATTCGACATTCGCAAAATTGGTTACTTTTTTGTCAAGAAAAAAGTAACAAGATAATATAAAATAAACCTCTGAACTTTCAAAAATTTTTCGTACCTTTGCAAAGACAACATTTAGCATTTATAATGTCTGACAATCATCCATATCTGAACTTCGATGAGTACATCCGGCAAGGGGAGCCGTCGCAAAAAGAGAAGGCTCTGAACTGGGAGACTGCTATTGGCTTGCAGGCCGTAGACGGACTTCGTGTGTCGGATTATCTGCGAGAGACCGCACAAAAGCACATCGAAGGGGAGATATCGTCAGATGATGTAAAACGGCGCATCAGAGAGTATTATCAAACCAAAACCAAACGCGAACCGGACGACGATGAGCACCAGGAAGCGGATAGCGTGTCGAGCAACATCCAGGAAATACTGGCGACAAACACTCTCGATTTTTCAGTCAGAGGCTATATGGCCTTACATCGAAAAATTTTTGACGGTGTTTTCAAACATGCTGGCCAACTGCGTAAATGTGACATCTCCAAAAAGGAATGGGTGCTTGAATGGGATACAGTCGATTATCTGTTTTGGCAAGATTTGCACCGCGCTTTGGAATACGATATCGCAAAAGAACGCGAATTCAGCTACAAAGGCATCTCTAAGGATGATCTGATAAAGCATGTCGCCAGATTTACTTCTGATCTTTGGCAAATCCATGCTTTCGGCGAAGGCAACACCCGAACAACTGCGGTTTTCATTATCCAGTATCTGCGGTCGTTGGGTTTTGAAGTGACTAACGATATGTTTGCCAAGCATTCTTGGTATTTTCGCAACGCTCTCGTTCGTGCTAATTACAAAAGCGCGGTGAAAGGCATTGATTATTCTCCAATTTATTTGGAAAGATTCTTCCGCAACCTGCTTCTCGGCGAGCAATGGGATATGCGGAACCGCTATCTGCATATTCATCCTACAGTAGAATGGAGAATACAGCCAAATTTGGCAGACCCCACAAGTATCCCCACAAGTAAGGAACAAACACCCATCAAGCACACATCAAGCACCCATCAAGTTGTGAACAAGTTTCATACAAAGAATCAGAATATAATAGATCTGATAAAAATTGTAGGGGATGAGGGAATCTCAGTTAAAAATATGATGGTAAGGATTGGGTTAAAAGATCGTGTGAACTTTATGAATCTTTATCTGAATCCAGCCATTGCCGAAGGTTATATTCGAATGTTATATCCAGATAAACCACACCATCCTCGCCAGAAATACCTCCTCACAGTGAAAGGATTGTCGCTTTACAAAGAAATTACAAGATAAAATGAAACACCTACAATACACCACCCAGGGCACCTGCTCAATACTCATCGACGTCACCGCCGACGACGACAACATCATACAAAACGTGGCCTTCCTCGGCGGCTGCAACGGAAACCTCCAAGGCATCTGCCGCCTCGTGACATGTCAGAAAATCGACGACGTGATAAACAAACTCGAAGGAATACGCTGCGGAAACAAGATTACTTCTTGCCCTGATCAACTTTGCCAAGCACTGAAAGAGCTGAAGAGACAATAACGACCTCACACTCCCATCATCGCTGCAGGAGTAATGCCCAAAACCTGACATAGCAAACGCGCGATTTTTAAAGTCGGCTCGGCACGACCTGAAATGTAATCGCTAATACGAGAAGGACTTACACCGATTTCCTGCGCAAGTTGTTTCTGACTCATGTTTTTGTCTTCAAGTGAAAGCTCAATCAATTGAGCAACTGTAGGCTTCCCAATAGGATAATGTTCTTTTTCATATTCGATGACAGTATCCGACATCAGAGTAAGTTCAACGGCGTTGCGGTCGTTGGTAGGGGTGTTGTCGTCAACCAATGGTAGCAACTCTTCAATACGCTGAAGCGCGAAATCATACTGCTGTTTTGTTATTTTTCTCATAATATGCCTCTTATATATTTAACATTAAAAGGTGACTAAATATTGATTTGTTACCTGTTGCAAAATTATAAATTTTTTCATAAAAATCATTATCTTTGCAAAAAATTTCAAACTATGATTCAAATCGGATTATCTCATACATCAACAACAACTGTAAACAACACTAACACCGCCCGTACTTACGGCTCCGGCGGTCTCGACGTGTTCGCAACGCCGGCAATGATCGGCCTCATGGAAAACGCAGCAATGACTGCCGTTGAGAACGACCTGCCGGAAGGCTCGTCTACCGTGGGCGCGCATATCAGCACATCACACGTCAAGCCTTCAAAACTCGGCGCAACGATAAAAGCAACCGCCGTCCTCGAAGAAATCGACGGCCGTAAGCTCACGTTCAAAGTGTCGGCATGCGACGACGAAGGCATCATCGGCGAAGGCACTCACATCCGCTATATCGTCGACATCGAACGCTTTATGGCGAAACTCAAATGATAAAAACCACCATCATCAACGGCTCGGAAATCCGCTACGAGTTCAAACGCTCGCCTCGGCGGAGCGTGTCGGCTCACATACGTCGCGACGGCGTGATAGAGGTGAAAGCGCCGCTGCTGTACCGCGAAAGCGACATGCTATCATTCCTGAACCAGCATAAACGATGGATTTTTAATCATCTCGACAGACTGCAAAACACTGATAATCAACAGAAAAAGTACATTTCTGGAGAGATTCATTACTATCTTGGCGAAAAATACACGCTTCAAGTGGTTGAAAGCAACAAAAACTCAGTTTTTATTGAAGGTAACTCATTGATAATCAATTCTAAATATCCGGAAAACCCGGACTATTTAGAGGTTTTATTAAACAAATGGTATAGAAACCAAGCAAAAAAAGTGTTTGCTGAACTGCTGCCTCCAATTATCGAAAAATTCAAGAAATACAACGTTGCTCCAGCCAAAATAAGCATCCGCGACATGCGGTCGAGATGGGGCAGCTGCTCACGAAAAGGCAACATAAGCCTCAACCTGCAGCTTATAAAACTCAACGAAAACTGCATCCGACAAGTGATGGTCCACGAAATGTGCCACCTCGTTTATTTCAACCACCAAGCCGGATTCCATGCACTAATGGATGAAATGATGCCTGATTGGAAACTATGGAAGAAGGATCTGAAGTTTCTTTAATACCGTCATTTCGACCGAAGCCGTCAGGCGTAGCGGAGAAATCTCCTGCATTTATGTTTGAAGGAGATTTCTCCATTTCGCTACGCTTCAGTCGAAATGACGTATAATGTGTCTCAAATCCTCTTTTAGTTTTTTGGCGTTTTCGAAGCGTATTGCATTGATTCCTACTGCTTTAGCACCTTCGACGTTTTTGATGTTATCGTCGATAAACAGACTTTCCTCAGCTTTGAGGCCGAAAGTGTTCAGCAATGTGTGGAAAATCTCTGGATTCGGCTTTAATTGCTTGACTTCTCCGGAAACAATAATCTTGTCGATGAGGCTAAAGATACGATACTTTTTCCGCACCGTCGGGAATGTCTCCGCCGACCAGTTTGTGAGACCGTAAATGATAGGGAAGCCGTTGTCTTTCAATGACTTGATAAGCTCGTACATGCCCGGAATCTCATCGCCCATGGTATCCATCCAGTTGGTTTGATAAAGCTTCAGCGGCTCGGCATATTTCGGGAACATGGCAGTGCGTTCCTTCACCGCCTGCTCAAAAGGCTTTCCGCCGTCCATCTCGGCATTCCATTCGGTATTGCACACATTCTCAATGAAATAGTTCGATTCCTCCATATCATTGAAATACTTATCAAACAGATAGTGCGGATTCCAATCCACCAACACTCCACCAAAATCAAAAATAATATTCTTTATCATACACTTAAAACTTCATACTTTCATTATCCGAGATTTATTCACTCCGCTTCGCTTCGGTCGAAATGACGGGAGAGATTTTTAATGCCCTTTGCAGAAAAACGACCTACCACAGGGTACTGGTGAGTCTTTCGAAAATGGTATTAAAAATCCCATCTACTTCATCAATTGTAAACCATTGATAATCACCGTTCTTCCGCAGCCATGTCATCTGACGCTTGGCATATTGGCGCGTGTTAATCTTAATCTGCTCAACAGCCTGCTCCAAGGTGCATTTTCCGTCGAGATAATCGAACAATTCTTTGTAACCTACTGTGTTTAAAGAGTTTAGGTGACGTTTCTGATACACCGATTTCACCTCATCAAGCAAACCTTGCCGCATCATCATGTCGACGCGCTTGTTGATGCGCTCGATGAGCTTGTCTCTGTCCCAAAGTATCGCCAGCTTCACTATGTCAAAATCGCGTTTTGCCACATTTCTCTGCCTGAAAGCGGAGTAGGGTCTGCCAGTTTGATAATAAACCTCCAAAGCGCGCTGCAAGCGACGCGGATTCTGCTTGTCGACGACCCGAAAATACTCGTTGTCAACCTTCTCGACTTCTTTTTGCAAAGCCTCAATGCCATCTGTCTCAAGCATCTTGGAAACCCTGTCGCGCACCTCTTCGGAAATATCCGGCATCGAGTCCAATCCGTTGCACACTGCATCGATAAAAAGCCCCGAGCCACCGGTAATGATGGCGACATTTTTAGTATTAAAGTATTGCTTTAAGAAATCTAATACATCTCTTTCATAATCAGCCACGTCGTATTTGTCTTCAATGCTCAAATTATGAACAAAATGATGCTTCACCTGACTCAATTCCTCCGCTGTCGGAGCGGCTGTTCCAATCGATAATTCTTTGTAAAACTGACGGCTGTCGGCGGATATGATTTCAGCATCAAAGGCCTTCGCGAGCTTTATCGCGGTCTCCGTTTTTCCTGACGCCGTCGGTCCCGCCAATACTATGAGATGCTTGCCTTCCAAAATGTGAATTATTTTACCGGAACCGGTCCGTTTGACTTTACTTCCACAGGTTCTGTGACCTCGCAGACGACCTTCAAGCCGAGTTTTTCGCCCTCAGTTTTCATAAACTGATAAGCTTCCTCGAAGTTGTTGCCGATAACGCCGTCAAGAATGGCTTCACGGATGGCGGTTTTAATCACGCCAACCTCGCGACTCTCAGGAATTCCAAAGGTTTTCATGATGACGGTGCCGTCGACAGGCGGCTGCCAGTTACGCAGATGGTCTTTCGCCTCAATCTCCTTGAGTTTCCTTCTTACAATCTGGAAATTATTGTGGAAACGGGCTTTCTTTTCCTCGTTTTTCGATGTGATGTCGGCATCGCAAAGTGTCATCAGATCGTCGATGTCGTCGCCGGCATCGAAGAGCAAACGCCTTACTGCTGAATCGGTTACGATGTCTTGGGCCAGCACGATGGGGCGGAGGTGGAGGTAAACGAGTTTCTCCACATATTTCATCTTCTCGTTAAGTGGCAGCTTGAAGTTGGCGAAAATCTTATGCACCATCTTCGAGCCTTTCACCTCGTGTCCGTGGAATGTCCAGCCGGCTTCTTTTTCAAATTTCTTGGTAAGCGGCTTTGCGATATCATGTAAGATGGCAGCCCAGCGAAGCCATAAGTCGCCACCGCTATTCGCCACATTATCAAGCACTTCCAAGGTGTGATAGAAATTGTCCTTATGTCCTTTGCCTTCTTGGACCTCTATGCCTTTCAACGCCGCCATCTGCGGGAAAATCAATGGTAACAGTCCGCATTTGTCAAGGAGTTTGAAACCGATGCTCGGCACACTCGACATGATGATTTTGTTCATCTCCTCGGTGACGCGTTCCATTGATATTATCTTGATTCTCTGAGCGTTACGTCTTATCGCCTCGAACGATTCCGCCTCAATCATGAAATGCAGCTGTGTGGCAAATCTTATGGCGCGCATCATTCTCAAAGGGTCGTCGGAATAGGTGATGTCGGGGTCTAAAGGTGTCCTGATGATCTTGTCTTCAAGGTCCTGAACTCCGTTGAATGGGTCGACGAGCTCGCCGAAGTTGTTATCGTTCAATGAGATAGCCATGGCGTTGATGGTGAAGTCACGGCGGTTCTGGTCGTCTTCCAAAGTGCCGTTTTCACAGGTCGGCTTGCGGCTGTCGGCAGTGTATGACTCTTTTCTCGCGCCCACGAACTCAATCTCATGGCCGGCCGCATTGATCATCGCAGTGCCGAAACGTCCGTAATATTTCACGTGTTTCTTGCCAGGCAACAACTCGGCGGTTTTCTTGGCCAACTCGATGCCGCTGCCGAC
Organism: Bacteroidales bacterium; assembly: GCA_017649945.1. Taxonomy (GTDB): domain Bacteria; phylum Bacteroidota; class Bacteroidia; order Bacteroidales; family F082; genus Limimorpha. Next base: position 51,116 of record JAGCFU010000080.1, read on the forward strand.
CGTAACCACATCAATATCATTGGATTGGCGCTGCAGAAGCAGGTCACGGACATAGCCGCCCACGATGTAGGAATCGAATCCCAACTCACGCGACGCGGCTGTGATTACCTTGAAAAATTTGTTATCGATCTTATCCTTCAGATTCATTTGGTCGTAACGGTCATATCACCCTTTTCGGCATCGTAGTCAATCACAATCTTAGCGCCTTTTTCAGGGTTTGATTTGATTATTTCCTCTGCCAAGACATCTTCCACATATTTCTGGATGGCACGTTTCAGCGGACGTGCGCCATATTGCTCGTCCCAGCCTTTCTCCACGATGTAATTGCGAGCTTTTTCTGTCAATTCCGGCTCGTAACCCATCTCTTTTATGCGCTCGAACACCTTCTTCAGCTCGATATTGATGATTTGGTTGATGTTTTCCTTGTTCAGCGACTCGAAAATCACCACCTCGTCGATTCTGTTAAGGAATTCAGGGGCAAACGAGCGTTTTAAGGCATTTTCTATCACGGCGCGACTGTTCTTATCTTTCGCATCTTTCTTCGCCTGTGTGCCAAATCCAACGCCTTGTCCGAAGTCCTTCAGCTGACGTGAACCGATGTTCGATGTCATGATGATGATGGTGTTCTTGAAATCGACCTTTCTGCCAAGAGAATCAGTGAGCTGACCGTCGTCTAACACCTGCAAAAGCAGATGGAACACATCGGGATGTGCTTTCTCGATTTCGTCCAAAAGCACGATAGAGTAGGGCTTCCTGCGAACTTTCTCGGTCAACTGGCCGCCTTCTTCGTAACCGACGTATCCTGGAGGCGCTCCCACGAGACGCGAAACGGCGAATTTTTCCATGTATTCGCTCATGTCAATGCGTATCAAAGCGTCCTCTGAATCAAAGAGATACTTCGCGAGAACCTTTGCCAAATATGTTTTTCCGACGCCTGTAGGACCGAGGAAAATGAAGCTTCCAATCGGTCTGTTCGGGTCTTTCAAACCGGCTCTGTTGCGTCTGATGGCCTTCACCACATTCTTAATGGCTTCATCCTGACCGATGACGGTGCCTGCGAGCTCTGATTCCATGCTCATCAGGCGGTCGCCTTCGTTTTGTGCGATACGCTGAACCGGAACACCTGTCATCATTGCCACGACTTCCGCGACGTTCTGCTCAGTGACTGTCTCACGATGGTTGTTGGTCTCGTTATCCCAGTCTTTTTTGGCTTTTTCGAGTTTTTCAGCAAGCTGTTTCTCTTCGTCACGATAATGTACCGCATCCTCAAATCTCTGCTCTTTTATCGCGAGTTTCTTCTGCTGACGAATCTCTTCAACCTGTTTCTCCATCTCTATAATCTCCGTCGGGACGTGGATGTTGCCAATATGCACTCTCGCTCCGGCTTCATCTAAAACGTCGATAGCCTTGTCGGGCAAATGACGGTCGGAGATATAGCGGTTTGTGAGTTTCACACAAGCCTCGATCGCATCCTGTGAATATCTAACGAGATGATGGTCTTCGTACTTGCTCTTGATGTTGTTTAGAATCTGTACGGTCTCTTCCGGAGTCGTCGGTTCCACTAATATTTTCTGGAAACGGCGTTCCAAAGCTCCGTCTTTTTCAATGTATTGGCGGTATTCGTCCAAAGTGGTTGCTCCGATGCACTGCAGCTCGCCGCGTGCCAATGCAGGCTTGAACATATTCGATGCGTCGAGAGAGCCGTTGGCGTTGCCTGCTCCGATGATAGTGTGAATCTCGTCGATAAACAGGATTATATCAGGATTTTTCTCTAACTCACTGAGTATCGACTTCATGCGTTCCTCAAACTGGCCTCTGTACTTCGTTCCGGCAACCACCGAGCCGAGGTCTAAAACCACGATGCGTTTGTTATACAAAGTACGCGACACTCTATGTTCCACAATGCGTTGCGCCAATCCTTCCGCAATAGCCGACTTTCCTACACCTGGCTCGCCAATGAGAATAGGGTTGTTTTTCTTTCTGCGGCTCAAAACCTGCGCGATGCGTTCCAACTCTGTCTCGCGTCCGACGATAGGGTCGAGGCGGCCTTCTTCAGCTGCTTTCGTCAAATCACGGCCGAAACTGTCGAGGGTAGGTGTTGACGACTTCGCATTTTTCTTATTCTGTTGTTTATCAGTGGTTTGCGTTGGAGTCTCGTCTTCTTCGTCCTCATCCTGAAACACATTCGTCGGCTCCGAAACGACATCTTCATTCTTACTTCTCGCCGGATAATTCGGCATCAATTTCTCCACTTCCTTCTTGTATTTGTTAAATGTAATACCTTCATATTCAAGACGTTGCGAAACAATATTGTTGTCATCGTGAAGGATGGCAAGCATCAGATGCTCCGACGCGACTTGCTCGCTGTTGAAGTCCTTGGCCACTATATATGTGAACTTCAGCGCGCGTTCGGCCTGCTTGGTCAAAGGCAGATTGTCTGTATTTCCGAGAACGGTGTTGTTAGTCTTAATCGATGCCTCGAGTTTTTGTCTAAACGCCTCAATATCAAGCTCTAAATTCCTCAAAATCTGCACCGCATTGCTGTCGCTGTCATCCACAATTCCAAGGAAAATATGCTCCAATCCGATGTACGCATTGCCCATCTTCACAGCTTCCTTGCGACTATGCTGCATTATATCTTGAACTCTTGGTGAAAATTTCTGATCCATCTTCTAAAAATTTCAAACTGCAAAAATACAAAATTTTTGTTAAATTTATTGTTAATTAAATGTTAAAAATTTTTAATTAATATTGTGTCCAATTCAAAAAAAATCCGTATTTTTGTAAATTATTTTTTGGATTTAAAATTAAAGGAAAGATAAATGGAAGAACAGTTAGAAGGTGAAAAACTTGAAGGTGAACGAATAGTCCCGATTGGCATTGAGGATCACATGAAAACGAGTTATATCGACTATTCAATGTCGGTTATCGTCGCCCGTGCATTGCCTGATGTCAGAGACGGTTTGAAACCTGTACACCGCCGTATCCTTTACGGAATGATGGACATGGGCGTCCTCTCGAATCGCCCGTATAAGAAGTCAGCGAAGGTGGTCGGCGAAGTTTTGGGAAAATATCACCCACATGGTGACTCGTCAGTGTATGACGCCATGGTGCGTCTGGCTCAGGACTGGAGCATGCGTTATCCTCTCATCGACGGTCAGGGTAACTTCGGCTCTATGGACGCCGACCCGCCGGCGGCAATGCGTTACACCGAGGCTCGTCTGAGAAAGATAGCCGAAGAGATGCTTGCCGACCTCGACAAAGACACTGTCGATTTTATGAACAACTACGATGATTCCGAGCAGGAACCTACAGTGCTGCCGTCACTCATCCCGAACCTCCTGGTGAACGGAGCGAGCGGTATCGCAGTGGGTATGGCAACAAACATGCCGCCTCATAACCTCAGCGAGGTGGTCGACGGAATCATTGCTTATATCGATAACAACGATATCACCGTAAGCGAGTTGATGGAATATATCAAGGCTCCTGACTTCCCGACAGGCGGCATCATCTACGGCTACGAGGGCGTGAAAGACGCTTTCGAGACTGGCCGCGGACGTATCGTTTTGCGTGCAAATACCACCATCGAGGAACATAACGGACACGAGAGAATCATCGCTACGTCAGTGCCTTATCAGACCAACAAGGCTGATATGATTAAGCGTACCGCCGACCTCATCGGAGAGAAGAAACTCGACGGCATCGCTGACATCCGCGACGAATCCGACCGTAACGGTCTCCGTATCGTCTACGACTTGAAACGTGACGCCGTGTCAAGCGTGGTGTTGAACAAATTGTTCCAGATGACAGGCCTCCAGAGCTCGTTCAGCGTGAACAACGTGTGCTTGGTGAACGGCCGTCCTCACACATTGAATCTCAAACAGTTGATTCAATATTACGTCGAACACCGTCATCAGTGCGTGGTGCGACGTACACAGCATGACCTCCGTGAGGCTGAGAAACGCGCTCATATCTTGGAAGGTCTCGCACGCGCAATCGATATCGTCGACGAGATCATCGCTACGATTCGTGCTTGTAAAGGTGGCTCACAGGAGGCAAAGCAGGCTTTGATGGATCAGTACGGATTCGACGACCCGCAGGCTGCTGCAATCGTGGCTTACCGCTTAGGTCAGTTGGCAGGCCTCGAAATCAAGAAGATTATGGATGAACTCGAGCAGCTGCACCAGCTCATCGCACATCTCAAGGAAATCCTGGCAAGTCCTGCAATGCAGTTCGACATCATCAAGAAAGAGCTGCTTTACGTAAAAGAGAAATACGGTGACGAGAGAAAGAGCACCATCGAGCGCACGGCCGAGGACTTCAAGATGGAAGACATCATCGCCGACGACGCAGTGGTCGTGACAATCTCACACCTTAATTATATTAAACGCACCAACCTGACGGAATACCGCCGCCAGAGCAGGGGAGGCAAGGGCTCGAAAGGCTCCGACGCACGCGACGAGGACTTCATCGAACAGATATTCGTGGCGACGAACCATAACTACATGCTGTTCTTCACTGAGAAGGGCAGATGCTACTGGCTCCGCGTCTACGAAATCCCTGAAGGCACCAAGGCAAGCAAGGGTAGGGCTATCCAGAACCTCATCCATCTGGAGCCTGACGACAACGTCAAAGCGTACATCAACCTGACTGATATGAGCCCTGAATTCGTTGAGAATCATTATCTTACACTCATCACGAAGAAGGGTATCATCAAGAAGACCACGCTCGAGGCTTACTCACGTCCGCGTGCAACAGGTATCATCGCTCTCGGCATCCGCGAAGGCGACGAGTTGCTTGAAGCCAAGATGACCAGCGGCAACAGCGAGATTTTGATTGCGTTGAAGTCGGGTAGGGCTATCAGATTCCCGGAGAAGACAGTGCGTCCAATGGGCAGAACGGCATCAGGCGTGCGCGCTATCACCGTTGACAGCGAAGACGACGAAGTTGTCGGCATGATTTGCATCGACGACCCGCAGACTAACGTGCTCGTGGTTTCTGAGAAGGGCTACGGAAAACGTTCCGACCTTGAGGAATACCGCATCACCAACCGTGGCGGCAAGGGCGTCAAGACCATGAACATCACCGACAAGACCGGCCAGCTGGTCGCAATCAAAGATGTGGTCGACGGCGATGACCTCATGATTATCAACAAATCAGGAATCCTCATCCGTATAGCCGTTGATACTCTGAGAGTTATGGGTCGTGCAACACAGGGCGTACGTCTCATCAACCTCCGCGATAACGATGAAATCGCAGCTGTTACAAAAGTCAAGGCTGAAGACATCGAAGAAGAGGAAGAATTTGATGAAAATGCGGAAAACGTTGAGAATCAGGACAATAATGATAACAACGAAAACGTTAATACAGAGAATAATCCACAAGAAGTTTAACAAATAAAAATTAAATAAAATGAAGAAAGTATTGTTAGTATTAGCATTGGCTGTTTTAGCACAGTTTGCTATAGCTCAAAACGTACAGGTACAAAACGCTTTCAACAACCAGAAATCGGCACAGCAGTACATCGAACAGGCTGAAGCGTTGAGAACACAGAATAAGGTAGATAAGGCTGCAAAACAGATGCAGAACGCCAAGATGATGATTCAGAAGGCAAAAGACGCCATCGATGCAGCATCACAGCATGAAGCTACAATGAATCAGGCCAAGACATGGCACTATTATGCAGTTATTTACTACAAAATCGGCGCTTATCCGGAATTCGTCGACATCGACCACGACGCTTTCGTGAAGACTTTGGACGCTTTCGTGAAGATTCAGAATCTCGACACCGATTATTACATGAGAAACCGCGGAGAATTCCAGCAGTATGCAAGCAATATCGGCGCACGTTACTATGACCTCGGCGCAAACAGCTACAATGAAGGCAACTTCGAGGATGCTTACATCAATTTCAAGAAAGCTTACGATGCAACAGCCATCATCGGCGGTAAAGACAACAGCGCTTTGCTCAATGCAGCTCTCAGCGCAATGAAAGTCGAGAAATTTGACGAGAGCGTCGCTATGTTTGAAATGTTGATTGCAAACGGTCTTGAAGAGCCTACAGTTTATTCAAATATGGCCGCTGCATACCGCGGAGCCGGCAACACCGACAAGATGCTTGAGACAATTACAATCGCAAGAGAGAAATTCCCTGAGGATGAAGCAGTTATGAATGAAATGATTAACTCATACCTCACACTTCACAGAGAAGCTGAAATCATCGACCAGATCAGAGCAATGGCTGAAGCCAACACAAATCAGCCGATTTATTACTTCATCCTTGGTACAATCTACGGAAATCGCGAGTCAGACCTTTATAGCATTGACAATGCACTTGAAGCTTACAACAAAGCCATCGAAGAAAACGACAAATACGCTGACGCATATTACAACGCAGGCGCTTTGCTGATCGACAAGGCATCAGAAATCTATCAGGCAGCAAACGATAAAGACCCGAGCGAATACTCGAACTTCAACGCTTATCTCAAAGCTACCAACGAAATGATGGACGAAGCAAAAGAGTATGACCAGAGAGCATTGCCATACGTCGAGAAGACTTATGAGCTGCTTCCGGGTGATCCTGCAGTGAAACAAGCTCTGAAAGGTATTTACGCACGTCTTAAGATGACAGAGAAAGCTCAGGAGCTTGATCAAGAATAAATTTAACGGTGGAGTATGAGTCTCCACCTTTTTTTAAAACACTTTATTTAACATAATGTATATTATTTTACAATAGGGGTTTCTTAAAAACGCAACAAATCTTAATATATTTTAAGATTACAATCTTTCTTTTGCAAGTTGTGTTAAAAATTGTAAAAATTGAAAATCGTTCCGAAATTTTTAATAACTTTGCAGTTAGAAAATAATAAATGAAAAATATATGGAAATAGTTGGAAAAGTCGTACAATTAGGTACTTTGATTGAAGGAAACTCGCCTCGCGGTCCGTGGAAAAAACAGGAATTGATTATTGAAACTGTCGAGCAATATCCGAAGAAGATTTGTCTGCTTTGCTGGAACGAACGCGTCAACGACGCCAACAGCTTCTTTGTCGGACAAACAATCAAAGCTCAGATCAGCATAGAATCACGTGAGTTTAACGGCAAATGGTACACCGACGTCAGAGCGTTCAGATTCGACCTCGAACAGCCGGCACAGCAGCCTGCAGCACAGCCTATGAATCAGATGCCGCCACAAGTGCCTCAACAACCGCTGCCACCGATGAACGAAGATTATTTCGCGTCGGATAACGGCGACGATCTGCCTTTCTAAGGAATAACTTGTTATTTAAGAATTGTTGTTATTTGACCTGTGTTCGGGTTGAATAACACTTTATTATTCTTTACCGAAATCACTCTAAGGGCGCCAAACTGACTGATAATCAGCTGTTTCTCGGCTATTACATTGTTTCCGGAAAGCACCTTTAAAGTGGTCTCTACAGGCATTCTGTAGAACAGTTTGTTGCTCTGACTTGTTGTTTTGGTCTCGTCATTGACCGGATTGATATTCGCAAGCTGATTCTTGCTCTCAAACTGAAGCTTTATCTGCTCTCCGGCAATCTTAGTTATTGATGCTGAGGCATTTGCCTGTTTTTCCTCAGGTGTGAAGTACACAGTCTGTTTATATGTGCTTTTGATAATTTTACCTTTAAAAAGGCTAATATATTCATTTTCAAGCTCTTTCATCTGGTCGACCATATACGAAGTGGTATTGCCGTAAACGACCTCGTTAAAGCCCGAAATAAGCTCAAAATTAGCATTTCTAATCTTGGAAATCTTGTCTGCAATAGCATTCGCCTTGTCTTCCTTGCTGATTTTTTTAGGAGCACTACTACCCTCTTCGTCATCATCGTCGTCTTTTTCAACCTCAACCTCATTTTCAAGTATATCGATAAAATTCGGATTATTATCTTTAACTGTATTTAAATCATTGATAGTAAATGTATTACGACTTATTTTTGATTTAGAAGGTATACTGTCAAAACCTAATGCAAGGATGATTCCGTCTGAATCCAAAATGATATTCGGCATGGGTTCTTTGCTTTTCTCATCGGATGCAACGAAAAACACCGCATTTGGATCCGGCTCGTCAGCTACTTGAATATCAACGCTTTTGATCTCATATTCAGTCTTGTTTTCCTTGATGTAATCGCTTGTCCCCATTATTTTCATGGCAAATTCAGCATAAGGCCCGATGAAATAATTGGTTTCTTCTATCGTGAACTCAAGTTTGATTACATTTCTCGGCAGATAATAGAAAATTCCATCTTCCTGTTGAGCTTCAAGACTTAACGAGGCCAACAATGATAATATTAAAAACAGTTTTCTCATATTTTTACTTTTTTTGATGAGATTAACAACGCGATAAATGTTATTAACCCATTGATAATCAATATTTCAAATCCAAATTTATATCCGTTGAACAGTTGTACCGAATACATGTTTAATATATAACTCAAAATCGGCGAAGCTATTGCGATGTAAGGTACAAATTTGTCGATTGGCCTGCGGTTTTTCACAAAAAGTCCGAATGAATATAAGCCAAGCAGCGGTCCGTAAGTGTAACCGGCGATTTCAAACACCTTGTCGATGAGCGATTGGTTGTGGAACGGACGGAATGCAATGATTACCAATAAGTAAACGATTGCAAATGCGATGTGAATACGTTTTCTTGTCTTGAGTTTCTGCTCTTCTGTAAGGTCTTTTTTAGTGTCGAAATCGAGGAAGTTGTAACAGAATGTCGTTGTAAGCGCCGTCAAGGTGCCGTCAGCTGACGAATAACCTGCTGCGACGAGTCCGATGACAAACACAATACTCGTGAACTTGCTGAAACTGAACGCGATAGCTGGGAAAATCTTATCGTTGACCACTACTCCACTATCGTTTGCAGGCAACTGAAAACCAGTGTGCTGTGCGTAATAAATCAGCGAGGCGCCGAGGCACAGGAAGATGATGTTCACGAAAATAAACAGAATGCTCGATGTCATGACGTTTTTCTGGGCGTCACGCAAACTCTTGCATGTCATGTTTTTCTGCATCATATCCTGGTCGAGACCGGTCATCACAATGGTGATGAAAGCGCCGCTGAGTATCTGTTTAAGCCAGAAACGGCTATGATTCGGGTCGGTCTCAAAAAGTTTCGTATAACCTTGTTTTGCCGAGGCTTTCAGCAAGTCAGGGATTGAAATGTTGAGTTCTTTCAGGATACAAACGACGGTTATTATCGCTGCCAAAAGCAGAAACGTAGTTTGCAGTGTGTCGGTCCATACCACGGTTTTAATGCCGCCTTTGAAGGTGTAGACAAGGATTAACGCTATGAATATGACCGCCGGCACCCAGAACGGTATGCCCCAGGCCTTGAATACGAATTCATATAACACGAAGACCACCAAATACATTCGCAGTGCAGAGCCAAGCAGACGCGACAAGATAAAGAACGCCGCGCCGGTTTTTTCGGAATTCCTTCCGAAACGCATCTCGAGATACGAATATATTGAGGTCAGGTTGAGCTTGTAATACAGCGGCAGCAACAGCAGTGCGATGACAGCGTAGCCGATGATATAGCCGAGAACTATGCCGAAATATGTGAACTGACTCGTGTAGACGTTGCCTGGCACCGACATAAATGTGACTCCCGACAGCGACGCCCCAATCATACCGTATGCAACCACAAACCACGGCGATTTGCGGTTTCCGGTGAAAAACGTGTCATTTGTCGACTTCCGAGATGTGATGTGTGCAATCACTAAAATCAGCACCGTGTAAATGGCAAAAACCGTTAATATTAACGTCGACATAATTTATTGACTATAAAAATGTTAAATTACTTTATTTAAAGCGTTACTTTAATATTTTCGCAAACTTGATAAGCGACTCGAATTGGCTGTCAGGTTTGCATTTCACGGGCTCGTCACCTATTAATATTGTGTACATCCCGGCGTTTTTTCCGAACTCGATGTCGGAATTTGAATCGCCAATCATCACGGATTTGTCGAAATCTATTTCCGGAAAGTCGTGCTGTGCCATGTAAGCCATGCGAGGACTTGGCTTGCGGAAGTTATCAGGGTCGGATTTCAGTTGTGGGCAGACATAAATTTTGTCAACTCTCCCCTTCTGCTTTTCAATCTCCTTAACCATGAAATCGTGAACTTTGTCGACATCTTGTAAAGTCATCAGTCCTTTCCCTACACCTTGTTGGTTGGTCACAATTATGATTCGGCCGAATTTCTCTGCAAAGATTGTGAAAGCGTCCAAAACGCCGGGCAGAAATTCAAATTCCCCAAGATTTTTGACATAATCGTCTATTAGACGCACGTTGATGACGCCGTCGCGGTCGAGGAACAAAGTCCATGATTTGTCGATTTTGCCTCTCCAGTCCATCACTTTTTCGGGAAAATCGTGGCTTCGATGATTTCGCAGATGATATGTCCTATCATGATGTGCGACTCTTGGATGCGAGGAGTGCATTTGCTCGGCACGTTCAGTAAAATGTCGCAGCATTCGGCCATTTTGCCGCCGGTCTCCCCTGTCATCCCTATCGTCTTCACACCGACTTCTTTGGCCACTTCAATGGCTTTCAATATGTTGGCGGAGTTTCCTGACGTGCTGATGCCTATGAAAACATCGCCTTTCTTAGCTGAAGCCTGCAACATTCTTGAATAAATCACATCGTAGGAATAATCATTGGCTACAGCCGTGAGGTAGCTCGTATTCACGTGTAAGGCCTCGGCATTCAACGGTGGACGGTCGTAATAGAAACGTCCGCTCAACTCGGCAGCGAGATGCTGTGCGTCGGCAGCGCTTCCGCCATTGCCGCAGAAATGAATCTTTCCGCCGTTTTTAAGAGATTCGACGCACATCATGGCAGCGTCGTTTATCTTTTTAACAAATGCCTTGTCGCTGACAATCAACTGTTTAACATTGATTGAATCATTTATAATATTCTCAATAGAAATCATTTTTTCAAATATTTTTGCAAAGATATATAAAAAATCCCGATTTTTGCAGCAAATTTTTGAAAAATGAAAACTCTTTATACTATTTTGCTGTTGGTCGTATCCAACATTTTTATGACATTTGCTTGGTATGGAAATTTGAAACTTACCGACATGGGCATTATAAAGGATTGGCCGTTGTTTCTCATTATTTTAGCAAGTTGGGGCGTCGCGTTGTTTGAATATTCATTTATGGTTCCGGCCAACCGTATCGGCTCTGAAGTTAACGGAGGCTCGTTCAATCTTGTGCAACTCAAAGTGATTCAAGAGGTAGTAAGTCTTATCGTCTTCATGATAATAACAATAAAAGTGTTTAAAATGGGCGAATTCAGTTGGAATCATGTGATAGGTTTCTGTTTCATGGTGCTCGCTGTTTATTTTTGTTTTAAAAAATAACGAAAAAACTTGTATTTTTAAAGAAAACACTGTACTTTTGTAAGTCAAAAATTTATTAGGATATGAAATTTTACGACATTGATTCGATTTTCACTTTCGGAAAATATGAGGGTGAGACTTTGGCTGAAGTTTTTGAAAAAGACCCTAAATATATTAAATATTGCCAGGAAAACATCGATGATTTCTACATCGCCCCTGATGTCTTGAAAGAGTTGAGGGCATCGTCACGCGACAATAAGTTGTTGACAGCCAACCTCGATGAGATGAGTGACGAGGAGTTGCGCGACTTCATGAGCCAGATGAACGACATCGATGAGTTTGACGAGAGCAAGCTTGAAGAGGATTTCGACTGGGAAGAAGGCGAAAACATGTTTGCCGACGACGAGGAAGATATCTTCGGCGAAGACGAGGATGAATATTATGAGGATGAAAGCTTTGACGAGCCGTTTGATGATCCTTACGACCGCTATTAAATCCTTTCGGAGATTCCGTAAACCTTATTTTTTGACGACGTCGACTGCACGAGTTCCGCGAGGAATCCTGTCATAAATAATTGTACGCCGACGATGACGCATACCAGTGCGAAGTAGAACAGCGGACGGTTGGTCATGCCATATGCATGGAATGCGAACTTCTTGACTGCCAGCACTATACCGATTATGAAACCGACAAGGAAGGTCAGTGAGCCGAGGCCGCCGAAGAGATGCATAGGGCGTTTACCGAACTTGGAGATGAACGAGATAGTGAGCAGGTCGAGGTAACCTCTTATGAAACGGCTCATTCCGAATTTCGACTCGCCATATTTGCGTTTCTGATGATGAACCACCTTCTCCCCTATATGTGAGAATCCTGCAGCCTTTGCGATGACTGGGATGTAGCGGTGCATCTCGCCGTAAATCTCTATGCTTTTCACCACTTCGTTGCGGTAAGCCTTGAGCCCGCAGTTGAAATCGTGAAGTTTGATGCCTGTCATGCGACGTGTCGACCAGTTGTAGAACTTAGACGGGATGTTTTTCGACATAGTGGAGTCGTAACGTTTTTTCTTCCATCCGCTTACGATATCATAGCCGTCTCTCTCAATCATGTTGTAGAGTTCCGGTATCTCATCCGGACTATCCTGAAGGTCAGCGTCCATGGTGATGACGACGTCGCCTTGTACGATTTTGAAGCCTTCGTTGAGGGCTGCCGACTTGCCGTAGTTTCTTCTGAAACGGATACCTTTTATGTTAGGATTGCTTTCTTTAAGTTTCTGTATGCAATGCCATGAGCCGTCGGTGCTGCCGTCGTCGACGAACACGATTTCGTAAGAATAGTTGTTTTCGGTCATGACGCGACGAATCCATGCCTCGAGTTCAGGCAATGATTCCTCTTCGTTCAGCAAAGGTATGATGACAGATATATTCATTTCAATCTTTTTTGCGTGCAAAAATAGCAATTATTAATGAATAAAACAGCGATAATATCACATTTATTATCAACAACGAGATGGCGGTGGCTTTTGGTGAGAAAAGTTCGCGCATCATGCGGCCGTTTTCGTAAAGTCCCATCCTACTCTCCATTCCGATGTAGGCGTAGAGTATGTAAATTACGCCGCTGAAGCATATTGAGCCGATTATTCCGCTCATTAAGCTCATGGTGAAGGCTTTGCCGTAAGAGAACTCGCTCCACACGAATCTGTTTTTGAAGAATGCGAGAGTGATGCTGAGCCACACGAACGGGATGAGGTAAATTATCGAAAAAAGGTATGAGAATTCGACATAGAGGCGTTCGTAGAATATCACGTAAGCCAGTGATAATAAAACACTTAGCAACAATCCGGAGATTATGACTGTTGACCAATATTGTTTGCCTGTATATGTAGGGTTTATTATCATTTCAGACAAAAAAGGGTAAGCTACTTATATCGCACCGCTCAACCATCTACCCTTGCTGCCTTCCGGCCCTGGGGGAGTTCGACAGGAGCTGGTCGTATAAGACTTACCCGCTGCAAAGATACGAAATTTTTGGATTGTGCAAGAAAATTTGAGAAAAATTAAAATTATTCCTCAATAAACCTCGCTTCTAATAATTCGTATTTGAATGTCCAGCTCATATTGTAAAAATCAACTGGATATAATTCGGTGTTTTTAGTGTATCCCGGTTCAACAGTCCATTCATATATATTTGTTTTTGAACCGGCTTCATATACATCAGACCATAATAAGGTTTGTGACTCGCTTCTGAAAATTTGTGCCCTAAACTTCAAATAATATAATGTTTTTTCTCCTTCATTATATACAGTAAATCTTACATGGGTCGCCATATTCGAATTGGTATTATATTGTATCAAACCTTCCGGAATACTAATATAATCAATGTCTTGAAGCTCAACTTTGCTATCCTTTTTTGAACATGACGAGATGGTAAATATTGAACAAATTACCAATAATGTCATTACAAAGCTAATCGTCTTTTTCATATCATTTTTGCCAAGTTATATCCCATCAGGCTCGTCGGGATTGATAATGAATTATTTACACCGCAAATTTATATAATTATTCTTAAATTCCAACAAAAATATTAT
>JAGCFU010000081.1 GCA_017649945.1 Bacteroidales bacterium
ACTACCGGCTGCAGCCAAAGTCTGAGAGTCGATTTCAAACATAGCCTTATAAGTGTCTTTCAGCTTCCAAACCAGAATCTGGCCGATCATAATTGGGTTACCTGTCTTGTCGTTCACCTTAATCGGGTCGACATTGAGGTTACGTGCGCGAAGAGAGACTTTCTTTGATGAATAGAACGGATTTGCCCAGTGGAAGCCGACCTTTGTCAGTGTACCCTGGTATTTTCCGAAGAACACCATCACCATTGCCTCGTTAGGCTCGATTTTGATAAAGCCAATGCAGAGAATGCAGTCTATCAAAATCATGGCTATCCCGCCTAATATCAGGCCAAGAGGCTCGCCATCTGTACATGTTGTAAATCCGTAAATTGATACCGCAATGATTGCGAGGACCACAAACAGCATCAAGAATCCATTGACTCTCAATCCTTTAAATTCAAATTCTTTGTTTTCCATAGTTGTAATTTTAAGATGATTATTTAATTTTTATAATATCATTTTGATATCATTTTCACAGCACAAAAATACAACATATTTTTTAATATGCAAGAAAAAAATGAAAAACTTTTTGTTATTATATTTTGCACGCAGAAATCGCGGAAAAAGCGGCAATTTACACATAGTTTTTAGCTCGCAAGCAAGCAAAAACTTGTAAACAAAACGAATAAAATTTCTGCTATTTCTGCTGTTTCTGCGTGAGATTAATTATGGTTCTCCAAGAGTTTCGCGAAAGCGATTTTAAACCAAGCGGTATAATTTTCAGGATTTTGGGCAATATCCTTTTTGATATTCTCGATGGTCTCGTATTTATACGACTCCACTTCATCCCTATTAATAATAGGTGTCGCGTCGGTGGTCCCGATGAAAACATGGTCGAACTCATGCTCGGTGAGGCCTTGCATCACGTCGGCCTTGTAAATGAAGCTGAATACCTCTTTGATGTCGCACTCCATCCCCATCTCCTCCATCAGGCGGCGTTTGGTGGCATCTTGCAACGACTCGCCGTCACGCGGATGGCTGCAGCAGGTGTTGGTCCACAATCCCGGTGTGTGATATTTCGTGAGGGCGCGCTGTTGAAGCAGCATCTCCCCTTTGCTGTTGAAGATGAAAATCGAAAAGGCACGGTGCAGCGTCGGATTGACGTGAGCGGCCTGCTTCTCCATCAAACCGATTTTATTGTCTTGGGTATCAACGAGAACGACGTATTCGGGCATAAGCTACACGTTGAATCTGATATTGATGATATCACCATCCTTCACCACATAGTTCTTCCCTTCGACGGCGAATTTTCCGGCTTCTTTCACAGCCTGTTCCGAGCCATAGTGCAGGAAATCGTCGCAGCTCATCACCTCGGCGCGGATGAAGCCACGCTGGAGGTCGCTGTGGATAACGCCGGCAGCCTCAGGAGCGGTGTCGCCCACGTGTATGGTCCAAGCACGAGTCTCGTCAGGACCTGTTGTGAAGAACGACTGCAGCTTCAGTGTGCTGTAAGCGAGGCGAACAAGCTTGTTGACGCCAGGCTCGGTGAGACCTGCATCTTCCATAAACAGAGCACGGTCAGCCTCGTCGAGTTCGGCAATCTCCGACTCGAGTTTTCCGGCAAGGATAATCATGTCTTCGCCATGGAGAGCGGCTTTCACAGCCTCAGTGTATTTGTTTCCGGTGAGTGCCGAAGCGTCGTCAACGTTGCAGACGTACATTATCGGCTTGACCGTAAGTAGCTGAATGTCTTGGATATACTTCTTGTCTTCCTCAGGCACGTTGGCGGTGCGGGCGTTTTGCATGTTCTCGAGACACTCTTTATAAATTGTGAGCACCTCGAAGGCGCGTTTGTTGTCCTTGTCGCCGTTTTTAAGCAGTTTCTCGACGCGTTGCAGCTTACGTGTCACGAGGTCGAGGTCGCGCACCTGAAGCTCAAGGTCGACGAGTTCCATATCGCGCACCGGGTCGATGCTGCCCTCGCTATGCGGAATGTTAGGATCATCGAAACAACGCAACACATGTATCAAAGCGTCGACGGTCTGCACCTCGGCGAGGAGTTTGTTACCGACACCTTGGCCTCCCTTGCTCAGACCCGGGAGGTCGACGATTTCGACGGTGGCGGGCACGATACGCTTCGAATGTGAGATATCGTCGATAAGTTTGAGACGCTCATCGCGCACCTCGCACATTCCGATATTCGATTTCGTGGCGAATCCAATCTCCGCCTTAGTGTTTGATATACAATTAAATATAGTTGTTTTTCCAGTGTTGGAAAGTCCGATAATTCCGCAATTCAGTGCCATGATTTAAAATTTTTGGCAAAGATACATATTTTAGTTAAAAGTTGAAAGAGAAAAGTTAAAAGATTTTAGCCATTAGCCGTTAGCTATTAGCCATTAGCCATTGGCTTTTTACCATCAAGTTCTAATAGCTAAATTCTTTATGCAAAATTGAGAAATTTTTATTATCTTTGCACACATATTTTTATGAAAAACAAGTCATGTCCGTTTTACTGTTGATATCCGCTATTATCTTGATATTCAGCATCTTAATCACCAAGATTGGATATAAGATGGGTGTACCGACCTTGTTGGTTTTCCTCGTCGTGGGCATGATTTTCGGTGAAGACGGCTTCGGAATACATTTCGACAACTACAATTTCGTGCAGATTATCGGCATGATTGCGCTCAGCATCATCCTGTTTACAGGCGGCATGGACACTCGTTTCGAGAAAATACGCCCTGTAATCGCTCCAGGAATAGTGCTTGCAACAATAGGCGTGCTGCTAACCACAGTGTTTACTGGATTTTTCATCTACGGAGTGGGCTTCGTGTTTGAAAAAGCGCTCTCCATCCCCCTTGCGATGGCACTTCTGCTTGCCGCCACGATGTCGTCAACCGATTCGGCGTCGGTGTTCAGCATCTTGAAGTCGCAAAAGATGACGTTGCACAACAATTTGAGGCCTCTTTTGGAGCTTGAAAGCGGTTCCAACGACCCGATGGCTTACATGCTCACCATCGTGATGATTCAGATTGTGAGAAACGACGGCGGCGCGCACATCAGCGTGGCGCACATCGTGTTTACGTTTTTCCTGCAATTCGCAATCGGTTTGTTGGCTGGCTATGTCATCGGCAGGATTTACGTATGGATTCACAACAAACTCAACCTCGACAACAAGGCGTTGTACCAGATTCTGATAATCGGCTTCATTTTCATGACCTTTGCGATAACCGATATGCTTGGAGGCAACGGCTACCTCGCGGTGTATATTGCCGGCATAATCGTTGGCAATGCAGGGTGTGCCGATAGCAAAATCAGGATTTTTGGACAGACTCACTCG
>JAGCFU010000014.1 GCA_017649945.1 Bacteroidales bacterium
GAATTTTAGGTTCCTTACCTTTCAGACTACTTTTTATTGGCTCATTGCTTTCAAAGAACTTGCAACCTACATCTCTGTCGATTGCGGATGCAAAAGTACACCAATTTTCATTACACGCAACACTTTTTTGAAAAAAATTTTAATTATTTTTTTTATCGGCTGATTGTCAATCGGTTGGAGAAGGGGAAATTTTTCCGAAAAGGCGTTAAAAAGTCTCGAAGTCTTACCCTTCAAAGGCCTTTTTAACGCCTTCTCTCCAAAAAATTTACGCCACACTTACGCCAAATCATTAAAAAGTAATTAATTTTTGATAAAAAAAAGAGACGTTTGTTATGGTGACGTCTCTTATATTTAAATTACTTTCACTATATCACAATGTAACGCATTAGATACCAATGCAATAGTTTTCAATGTAAAGTTATGAGTACCACTAAGCCATCTTGAGACCTCAGCGGGTGTTTTACCAATCTGTTTTGCAAACTCTTTTTGAGTAAGATGTTGTTCCTTTAACAATTCATCGATTCTATTCGCAATTGCAAAAGAAATGCTTATTTCCTGTTTCACTTCTGCAGGAATCTCAGCTAAACATTCATCAAAAAGCTTTTTTGCACTATTCATAACTTGAAATCTTTGTTTTCTATTCCTTTGATAGCTGTTTCCTCTATTGATATGGAGCCATTTTTCAATTCATTATCAATAAGTTTATCAAACTTTTGCAAATCAACAACATAGCCATTCAATTCTGGATTCTCTTGATAGGTTTTGCCGTTTTTAACCCCTCCATTCCCAACTATTAATATTTTATCCGACAATCTTATGCAATACAATCGCAATTTGCTTTTCGTAACTGGCAGTGCGCAAACCCTATCTCTCATTTTTCCTTCCGGTCGAAAATATCTTTCAAACACACCATTATCCAAAATTTGTCTTACGGCAAAAAGAATCACTTGATAATCTCTTTTTAACTCCGCATCGTAACGAAATTTGCTCAAAAATTTTTCATATTCACTCAAATCATCTTTTTCAAAAATGATTGTGTACAAAGCAGCTTTATCAGTACTGTCAACGAATTTAATCTTTGCATTGTTCATAAAAGACATAAATTTAGATTTAACGATGCAAAGATAAAAAACTTTTCTAAATAATTAGCTTAAAAAGTGATTAATTTTTGACAAAAAAAAGACGTCTGATAAAATGGCGTCTTTACTATATTAATAAGGTAGCGCGGCAAAACGCAACTAATAATTCAGTAGTTGCCGTCAAGCCGCGCCATATTGTTCCCTTTTTATGTTCCGTTGTTATTCCGAGCACGCAGTGCGAGGAATCTCATTCTATTGTTTCACTATGCGTTCTGAGAACTCCGAGCCGTCGCTCATCCTCACTTTCATCACATAAACGCCTGAAGTTAGACCGAAGATGTCGATTGTCTCGAGATTTGATGCCTGCGATTTCACGAGCTTACCGTCCATGCTGTAGATTTCCGCCGTACGGCAGGTGACATCGGGTGAAAACTCCATGTAAAGGTTGTCTTTTACCGGGTTGGGGTAGCAGAAATAAGGCTTGACCTCTATATCATAATTCTCATCAATTCCCAGATATCCGTCAGCATCGGTTTTTAGAGCATATGCATAAATATAATTGTAATTTGACTTGAACGAGCTCGAACCGGTAATTATGCATCCGCCGTCTTCTGTGGCTTGTATCACATTTATATCGTAAAATGTTTCAGGAACTCCATAATATCTGCGCCACAGCAGGTTAAAATGCCGGTCGAACTTGCTAATGACTATTTTGGATGGTGTTGGGTTGTAATGAATCTGGTTGTGATTCGATATCCCGGTAAATCCATTCATACCGCAATGATATATGCTGCTGTCTGGAGCGACGCTCAAACCTTTCACGCCAGCCGACCAGCGGCTTGGACTCTCTTGGTTATCTTTCCGTTCCACACAATCCCATGTCCTGTAATCCAGCGCATCAAGACTGTCGTTAACCCTTGTGATAAATTGGCACCATCCGAAATGATTGTAATTAACAAACCTTCCTTGACCTGTTATCATAAACGTGCTGTCGTCATATGATAATCCGCTACCAGAGGGTACAATATATGAGAATGTGGTGTCTGGATATTGTTGTTGCGGGTTTGCTTGAACTGTTCCATAGACAAAACTCATCAAGCGTTTCATCCCTTTGACATCAAGCGAAGAATCAACATAATGACAATATTCACCGCCATAATCACCAGAAGTGTTAGAGTGTATGATTATCACGCCATAGCTTTTTGCGGATTTGTCCCTCACGAAAACATCTGACAGGACGACATAATTGTCATAAAACAGGTCCTCTTTTAACGACACGATGTCGCCATCCGACGTAATTCTTGCGAAAAGATAACATTTGTAGTTGGTTTTCATGCAATGTGCCGCCATGAAAAAAGTGCCACCTTCTTCGATCACAAACCTTGGCAAGTCCCTGTCGGTTGATGTTGACAAGCAGATATAGTCATCGCCCAGACATATTGTTCTCTGGCTTGTCAGATTCAAATCGGCATCAAAGCGTAAAAACGCCAGTTCATTTTGGATGTAGTTAGTGCTGCTGACACCTTCGGTAAGGACTGCAATCGCCAATATTCCGCCTTCTCGACCTGTTTCGTTGAATAGCCCGCAATATTTGATGCTTTTGCCGTCAATCTGAAACACGAGCCTGTTTGTCACTTCGCCTTCAGGCGAAATTTTCAAAAGGATGTCATTCTGATATATATATTGAGCCCGACAGCTCACGATGAAGCCGTGATCAGGGGTCTCGACGACGAAATCCGCTTCATGGAACGCACCAGGCTCTTCGGGTTCAACAAACGCCTCGAAATAGTTCTGGGAAAAGCCTGTTATGGCCATAACAGACATCATGATGATGCATAATGTTTTTTTCATAGGATTATTTTTTGCAAAAATAATAAAAAAAGCAATATTAATTGGCATTTAATATTGCAAATAATTAGTCGCTAATCGTCCATGCCAACATATGTACAATCTGTATGTGCATAAGTTGCCCACATCAGCGAATCTGGGAAATCAATGTACTGGAAAAATACAATAACCCTTCCATTTAATTGTTGTGATATATTCCACTCCAAAATTTTATTATAGATATTGTTCAAATAATAAAGCATATCATCTGCATCCAAACATAATGCCTCATAATCATTATGAATCAATCCATAGAATCCATTAGGACTATTGGTGTCAGGATATTCACTGGCATATAAATACAAATCTACAAAATCGTAAAAAACAAGTCTATAACCTGCGGGACATCCATAGCCTTGTGATTCTATTGTTAATGCACAAGCCCGTTCACTAAGCACATCAACAGCTTTGCCACCAGTACAACCATAGCATGCATTCTGGTTATAAACCCAACACAAATTCTCATCAAAATAAAATGGTGTCGGCATTCCCGGACCTGTATGATAACGACATATGAAAGCTTCCGTTATAATTCTTGTATCACCACCGTCTTTGTTGTTGTTATAAATTTTGCTTGATATGCAATAAACAGCCTTGTCGTCGCCTTCAATCGACATAATCTTGTCTTTTATGGCTTTCTTATTGCTTTCATATAAGGAATAAAGGTCTGACAAATTAACGTTACCGTTATTCAAGGTTATTTCAGCTTCAATTGTGAGGCGTTCAATGTCAATGGAATAACGACTTGCATCACAGAGTCTGAAGTTCTGGTAGTTGCTGAAGTTTCTGATGGCTTCTTCAAGTGGCATAGTTTCACCAGTTTTTGTCGCCGATTTCATTTTTTCGCCAAACTGTATCATCTCTTTGTCCATGAAAGACAATTCTGGAGTATTCAATTCAGAGATGTCTTTCACGGCTTCGTCTTTCTTATTGCAGGCCTCAAATGTAATCACTCCTACTGCTGCGATGAGCAATGCTGCCATTGTGGCAACGATTTTAAAGTTTTTTCTCATTTTTTTTATTTTTAAATTGTTAGTATTTTGTTAATTAACGGTTTTTATTTCGCAAACTCCCCTTCCGCCATTCCTGTTACATTATCTAATATTATTGTGTAATTGCCACTTGGAGCTCCTGCTATGGAGATATAAACTGTCTGCTGAACCGCCGTGTTGACAGTTCCGCTGTATATCATACTGCCGGTATCGCCCATCAATGTGATGCTCACATAACCGAAATTCTGGTAAAAACACACCTGTACGGAATTTTTGCAAAAAAATGCCTGAACGGAATCGGGACCGACATTATAGTCCAATCTTCCTTGTAACTCAATCTCCGTAGAATTAGGTGGCACATCAAATGTTTCTTGTTGTTCTGGAATGTCGCTATACATAATAGGCATAGCTTGCATTGAAATAATGCTTAAGAATCCGAACATAATTAATGATAAAACTCTGTTCTTCATTGTTTACATTTTTTAAAATTCAACCATTTTTTTATTTGTCGTCGTTCAGGCCTTTATCGACATCGCAAAATTATTCCGACAATATCGGTTGTACAATGAATTACTAACTTTTTTTGTGGCGATTACAAACTTTTTTTAAGATACTTTTTGCAAATCGTTGAATATTAAGTGATTAAAAATTTGCAATTACAAACAATTTTTAAGGGCATTACAATTTTTATCATGTTTTTTCCCACCCATATCTCACGGATTTCATGGAATTTTTATATTTTTGCAGAAAAATATTTCGATGTTATGAAGTGTTTGAAGTTTTTTGGAATTGTTTTTCTGATGGCTTTGTTTGCGTGTAATGCCTCAGACGACAAATATGAGGCTATGGACATTGCCCTGCAAAAAGCTGAAACCATATATCAGCACCCTGACGGCGAACGATATGAAACAGCTAAAGCCGATACCTCGCAAATGTCAACAGAACTGATAAAGACAGCCAAATATTTTGTTTCAAAAAAAGATTATGACAAAGCAGCAAAAGCCTGTCTTTATTTGGGTTATTCTCAAAAAGAAGCCGACGAAAAGACTCTATCAATGAAAGCCTTTAAAGATGCCGAGTATTACTCCAATATTACAGGTGACTCATTAACGACAGCACGCTCGCAATACAATATTGCAAGATTCCTATATGCCGAACATGCTTATGACGAATCTATTGATATGGCAATGGATGCTGCTAAAAACTATGGAAATAATTTTGGTGAAAAAGCCTATGCTTATAACTTGATGGCATCATCTTTTATATTGCAAAAAGACTATGATAGTGCGGAAATATATCTGAAAAAAGCTCTTGATATGGCAGAAAACAGTCATATGGATATAGTAAAAAGAAAAATTTTGAATAATTACTCCGTTTTTTATAGCAAACAAGGGAAATATGAACAATCAATAAATTGTATCAAGCAAAATATTGCCGGAAATGACAGCGCAAGTATTTTCATGACCTGTTTAAATATAGGCAAATCTTATATTTATTGTGACAAATATGATTCCGCCGCACTTTATACACAAAAAGCTTTTGATTTGTCACAATCAGTTAAAATCAGATCCGACTCCGAAGCATCCATGTATTTTTCTTTGTATTACATTGCGAAAAAACAAGAAAATTATCAGCAAGCTTTAGATTATTTTGAGAGCTATAATACATTGCAATATAAAATACAAAAAGAAATTGAACAAAAAAACCTTTACAGCATTCAGCGAAAATACGATTATGAAGCGTTGCAGAACATAATGAACCAAAAAATCATCCAAAAACAACGTATTATATTGACCGTCAGCTTCTTTCTGCTTTTGGCATCAATAGTGGTGATAGGATTGCTGGTGAAACAGAAAAATATTATCAAAGAAGACGCAAGGATAAGAAAGGAACTCGAAAAAGCCAAAGATGAGCTGCATAACTCAGTAAAGCCAAAGGTTGTGGAAAAAGAGCTGTCAAAACAGCTGCACCTAATATTAACTGCCAACCACATTGCGGAACATGCCGACGATTTCAAAAAAGAATGGAGTCCGCTGGTCTATAAAATTAATAACGAAAAAAACAATATGTTTGAGGCAGCATTGGTCGCCATTGAAAGTGTATATCCCGGAATGTACAACACCATACTCAAGAAATATCCAACCTTAAACGAGACGGAGTCAAAAGTGATGCTCCTCTCCTGCTCCGATCTCAGCAATCGGGAGATAGGACGTATCCTCGGACTTAGCGTGCACTCTGTAAACAAATGCCGCAGCGGGATTAACAGGGTAATATAGTTAAAAGACCATAAAAAAGTCGGAGCAGCCCGACTCGAACGGGCGACCGCTTGCACCCCATGCAAGAATGCTAGCCAACTGCACCATGCCCCGATTGCTTTCGCGCTGCAAAATTACAACTTTTTTTAATACATACTATATTTTAAACATTTTTAATGCCCTTTGCAGAAATGCGACTTACCACAGGGTACTGAGAGCATTTCGAAAAGGGTATTAAAAATGTCAACAAAAAATCATCTTTCAAATATCTTTTTCGTATCTTTGCAAAAAATTAGTTTAACACCTTATTAATATATGGAACACATTCAATGCCTAATCCTCGGCTCAGGTCCAGCAGGTTATACTACAGCTATTTACACTGGCCGCGCCGATATAAAAACTGTTATCTATGAAGGACCGCTCACTGGCGGACAATTAACCCAGACAACTGAAATAGAGAACTTCCCTGGCTACCCGGAAGGAATCCAAGGTAACCAGATGATGGACGACCTGCGCCGTCAGGCTGAACGCTTCGGCACAGAGTTCCGCATGGGCTCGATAATCGAAGTCGATGCATCAAAACGCCCGTTCCACTGCAAGTCGGATTTCGGCGACGAGCTTCTGGCAGATGTCATCGTCGTAGCGACAGGCGCTTCAGCCCGTTATCTCGGCCTTGAAACCGAAGAACAGTTCAAGGGCGGCGGCGTTTCGGCTTGCGCCACATGCGACGGCTACTTCTACCGCGGCAAAGACGTGGCAGTGGTCGGCGGCGGCGACACAGCATGCGAAGACGCCACATATCTTGCACATCTATGCAATAAAGTGTATATGATAGTGCGCCGCGACGTGCTCCGCGCCTCAAAAGCAATGCAACACCGCGTGATGAACACGCCTAACATCGAGATTCTATGGAACACCAACACCAAAGAACTGTTCGGCGAAGTAAACGGATTCATGAGCACTCTGCAAGGCGCTAAAGTGGTTAACAACAAGACCGGCGAGGAACGCACACTGAAAATCGACGGATTCTTCGAAGCTATCGGTCACGTGCCTAACACCGACGTGTTCAAAGGCATTCTCGAAATGGACGAAACAGGCTACATCATCACCAAGCCGAAGTCGACAGCAACAAGCGTGGAAGGTATCTTCGCGGCAGGCGACTGCCAGGACAAGACTTACCGCCAAGCTATCGTAGCCGCAGGAACCGGCGCAATGGCAGGAATAGAAGTGGAACGTTTTTTAATGGAGAACAGATAAAGTCGCTTCAACATTAAATTTGTCCGTTTCGGCAAAAATTATTATTATCATAATAAATAATAAGGTACTTTTGCATTTGATAAAAATGTAAAAGTATTTTTTTATGAAGATTTTATTAAAGTCACTTTTTCTGACGGCCTTGGCACTCCTGATGATGCCGCAACCGGTTATTGCGCAGGAAGCCGAACCGCACGAGAGCAAAAACTACCAGTTCACGCTGGAAGACTGCCTTCGTTTCGCATTCGCCAACAGCTACGACAGAAAAAGCATGGAACTCAGCGCCGAGGCACAACAGGTGACATACGAGCAATCGAAACAGTCGCGACTGCCAAGCGTAAACGCCTCTGCAAGCGAGACTTACTCCAACAACAAAAACGGAAGTAACTATTCCGGAAACGTGGGCGTCGGCGCCTCAGTGGTAATCTATCAAGGCGGAAACATCAACAAAAGCATCAAGCAAAACCGACTGAACATGGAACGCTCGGAAATGCAGCTGCAGCAATACGATAACCAGCTGTCAGTGCAGATTCTGCAAGCTTTCCTCAGTGCTTTGAGTAACAATGAACTTCTTGAATACCAAGAAGTTATGCTTAATTCAAGCCGCGCACAGATGAAACAGGGTCAGGAACGTTATAAAGTGGGTTCAATTCTTGAAAGCGACATGCTTCTCCTTGAAGCTCAATATATTAGCGATTCAACAAACGTCATCGAGACACGTATCAGCCGCGACAACAGTATCATGTCGCTCAAGGTACTCCTTTCCATGGATCCTCTCGACAACCTGCAGATAATCCAGCCGAACACCGACAATCTCGACGATATGACTGCGTCGCTGCCATCAGAAGAAGCGGCTATTGACATGGCTCTCAAGGCTTATCCGAGCTTGAAACTCAGCCAATATGACATCCTGCTCGCTGAAAACAACATTTCTATGGCGAAAACAGGGTACATGCCTTCGCTCAACGCCAATGCCAACGTAGGCACAGGTCATACCGACTTCGACAACGTCGGGCAACAGTTCGACGACAGATTCAACCAGTCGATAGGCATCTCGTTGAGCATCCCTATCTACAGCCGCGGTCAGAACAGAGCCAACGTGAAACGAAGCAAAATCGCCCTCGAACAGGCTCAGCTCGACTACGAGCAGACCCAACTCGATGTGCGTCAGACAGTTTCATTGGCTTATCGCAACGTCATCTCGTCTTACAACACCTTCAAGGCGTCGGAGATGAAAGAAAACGCCTACAGCAAGAGCTACAACGCTTACGAAGTCCAGTTCAACTACGGAAAAATCACCGCCGTGGAGCTTCTGCAACAGCAAAACAACTATCTCAACGTGCTGAACACCTTCATCAGAAACAAATATACCCTTTTACTTCAGCGCAAAATATTAGACGTTTATATGGGAAACGAAATAACATTGTAAATAATTATAAATCAACAAGATATGAAAAAGAAAACCATAAAAAGGATTGTCACAATAGCAGTTATTGCCGTCGTTTTGGCAGTGATTTTCATCGTCCGCGGCGCTAAATCAGGTAACAAGGAACTCGTGATTCGCACTCATGTCATTGGCAACTACACCGTTGAAAACACAGTGACGGCAACGGGAACCATCGAACCCGTCGAGACAGTGGAAGTAGGAACGCAGGTTTCCGGCAAGGTGGAGACGATTTACGTAGACTTCAACAGCGTGGTGAAAAAAGGCGATTTGCTCTGCGAGCTCGACAAACTGACGCTAAACGAGAGTGTGAGCCGTGCCAAGGCCAACCTCGAATCATCGGAAAGCCAGCTGAGATATGCGAAGTCGACATTCGAGCGTACACAGCAGCTTTATGAGAACAAGGCCGCCACTCTCGCCGACTACGAAGCAGCACAAAACACCTACACTCAGGCGCAGATGAGCAAGAAAAACGCTCAGGCACAGTACGACCAGGCAAGAGTAGACCTCGGTTATGCCGACATTTTCTCTCCTATCGACGGCGTGGTGCTCGACAGAGCAGTGGAAGTCGGACAGACCGTCGCCGCTTCGTTCAGCACTCCTACCCTGTTCACTTTAGCCAATGACCTTACAAGAATGCAGGTTGAAGCCAACGTCGATGAGGCTGACATAGGACAAGTCAGTGTTAATCAGAGAGTTACATTCACCGTTGACGCTTATCCTGACGATGTCTTCAGCGGCACCGTGAATCAGATTCGCATGAAGCCCACGACGACCAGCAACGTCGTGACATACACTGTCATCATCGCAGCACCAAACCCTGACTTGAAGCTTTTCCCGGGCATGACAGCCAGCGTCACCATCGTGACAGAGGAGCAGACCGGTTTGGCGGCACCTGCAGAGGCGTTCACCTTCACTCCATCAGAGCAAGTAATGCGAGAAATGATGAAAAACATGGAGAGACCTGAAGGCGGCATGGGAAGACCTGAACCTCCATTCGGCGGCAAGCCGGATATGAAACAAGGCCGTCCGGCATTCGGCGGAGGCGAGAAACCGACTATGGTTTGGGTTAAGAACGGCTCTAACATCATGCCACGTCCGGTGAAAACCGGCATGAGCGACGGCGCTTACAAAATAATCGAGTCAGGGGTACAGGAAGGCGATTCAGTGGTGCTTTCGGCGCAATATGTATCGAAGGAAACAACCAAGAAAGTCGGCGACAATCCGTTCATGCCAGGCCCTCCAGGTCGTAACCGTAACAACAAGAATAGCAACCGTGGCGGAGCTCCTGCAGGTGGCCCAGGTCCAAGATAAAATTTGAGATATGAGCAACAATTCTATCATAAAAGTCGAGAATCTCAAGCGCACGTTCATCGTGGGAAGTGAGGAGGTGCACGCTCTCAAAGGCGTCTCCTTCGAGATATTCCAAGGCGAGTTCGTGAGCATCATGGGCTCGTCAGGAAGCGGCAAGTCGACCTTGCTCAACATCCTCGGATGCCTCGACCAGCCTACATCAGGCGAGTATCTCATCGACGGCATCTCCGTCAAGGAGAGAACAAAAAACGAGCTCTCGGAGATAAGAAACCGTAAAATAGGCTTCGTGTTCCAGTCGTACAACCTGTTGCCGCGCACCACGGCTCTCGAAAACGTGGAACTCCCATTGATTTACAACTCGGCCATCTCACACCGTGAGCGTCACGAGAGGGCTCAGCATGCCCTGGAACTGGTGGGATTGAAAGACCGTATGCTTCACATGCCGAACCAGCTTTCGGGCGGACAGCAGCAGCGTGTGGCCATCGCGCGCGCCTTGGTCAACGACCCTGTCATAGTGCTTGCCGACGAAGCGACAGGAAACCTCGACACACGCACATCATACGAAATTATGAGCCTCTTCCAGACCCTGCACGAGCAAGGCAAGACCATCGCTTTTGTCACACACGAGTCAGACATCGCGGTGTTTACTAACAGAACAATATTTTTACGCGACGGTCACATCATTCGTGACGGTGCCGTGGCGGCGAAATCGGCAGCGGAAGCACTAAACGCACTGCCAATAGAAAACGATTATTGATATGGATATACTCAACTTAATAAGAATATCGGTCAAAGCTTTGTTGCGCAACAAGACACGCTCTGCGCTGTCAATGCTCGGCATCGTGATAGGCATCGCGGCAGTCATCGCGGTGGTGAACCTCGGTGAAGGCCTGAAACAAAGCACCGCAAATCAGCTGTCGGACATGGGCACCAACCTCATCATGGTGATGCGTGCCAACCAACGACGCGGCGGCGTGAGCATGGGCTCATCAAACGTGCAGTCACTGAAGGTGAGAGACTGCGAGATGATAGCGAAAAACGCCAAAAACATCACTATGGTAAGCCCTGTCGTTAACAGCGGCGGTCAGGTGGTGAACGGCTCAAAAAACTGGTCGGGAACAGTCTACGGCGGCTCGACAGATTATCTCCAAATCAGGAAATATGAAATCGCCACAGGCATCAATTTCACTGAAGAAGACGTCAAGAAATACGCTAAAGTAGGCCTCATCGGACAAACGATAGTCGAGAATCTTTTCGGCGAAAACGAAGACCCGATAGGAAAGACCATCCGCGTGGGCAACATGCCGTTTAAAGTCATCGGAACGCTGAAAGAGAAAGGCGAGAACGCCATGGGTATGGACCAGGACGACATCATCATCATGCCGTATTCCACCGTGCAGAAACGTATGCTCGGCGTCGATTTCATACACCAGATAGTGTGCTCGGCGGCTTCGGAAGACGTGGCAGACGCGGCAGTGGAAGAAATTGAAAACCTGCTTCGTGTCTCACATAAGATAGCGGAAGGCGGCACCGACGATTTCGAGGTGCGCACCCAGCAGGAACTCCTCGAGATGATGACATCAATGACTGGAATGATTACCACTGTTCTCATCGCCATCGCTTTGATTTCCTTGCTTGTAGGCTGCATCGGCATCATGAACATCATGTACGTCACCGTGACCGAACGCACCAAGGAAATCGGTCTGCGTATGTCAATAGGAGCGAAAAACGCCGCTATTCTGATGCAGTTCCTCACCGAAAGTATCATTTTAAGTCTTATCGGCGGTGTCTTAGGTCTCGTCCTCGGCATCGCTCTCTCTTACTTCGTCGATTTGATAATGTCTTTGCCGTTCATTGTCAACGTGTTATGGATGATAATATCTTTCGTTTCATGTGCAGTGCTCGGTCTCATCGCCGGCTTCTTCCCTGCCTTGAAGGCATCACGCACAGACCCGATAAACGCCTTACGTTATGAATAAAAACACCGCACCGGAATATCTTTCACTGAAAAGAATCGCGCTGATAGCGTTGGTGATAAGCATCGGCTTCCACCTGTTGATGACACTGTCGTTTTTCTTCGGCGACTCGCTGTTTTCAAACGAAGCATCCAAGGCAATGCCGCCTCATCATTTCCAACTATGGCGGTTCCTTTTCTTCACTTTGATGAGTTATATCATGGTGTTTCTGATACTCGTTTATAACAGAAAAATTCTGAGCTATTCATTCAAAACCGGTTATAACGAGCTGATTATCATAATATTAGGCTCCGTGATAATAACAGCCGTATTGTGTATAGGATTCATTTTCGCAAAATCGGCTTTCAGTCCGAAACAACCTAATCCGCAGTTTTTATACAACATCATGCGCGACAGCCTCGTCCGTGATTTGACGCTTACAGCTGTGGTTATCCTTGTGGTTCAGCTACTTAAGTCACAATACTATCAAAAAACCACGGCCGTCGAAAACGAGGCGTTGCGTTCGGAAAACATTCTGACACGTTTCGAGGCACTGAAAAGCCAACTTGACCCACATTTTCTCTTTAACTCGCTCAACACTTTGCAGTCGCTCATCACCATCGACACCGGGAAAGCTGAAAATTATCTCCAGCAGCTGTCGTCGGTGCTGCGTCACACATTGCAAAACAAGGAAATCATCAGTCTTGAAGAGGAACTGAAATGTGTCCATTCGTATTGCGATATGATGCAGATCAGATATGGCGAAAACTTGAAATTTGAGTTTAAAATCGACACGAAATATAACAATTATTGTGTTTTACCGTTATCTTTGCAGTCGCTGATTGAGAATTCTGTGAAGCACAACGTCATCTCATCAAAGCAGCCGCTTTTAGTGACGGTGGCGACTGGCGACGGCAGCGTTTCGGTCTCTAATCCGATTCAGGCTAAGGCCATGCAAGAGGAAAGCAACGGCATCGGACTGGTGAATCTGTCGGAGCGTTACAGACTGAAATGGAACAAAGAAGTTGAAATCACCAACGACGGAAGCACGTTTTGCGTGAAGCTGCCATTAGTGTTAAATGATTGACAATGAAGGCTTTAATTATCGAAGACGAGATTTTGGCGGCACAGTCGCTGCAGAAACTGGTGAAGGAAGTGTCGCCCGACACCGAAATTATCGGTATCTTGCAGTCGATTGAAGAGAGCGTGGCGTGGTTCGACGAGAATCCTATGCCTGACTTGGTGTTTATGGACATCCACCTTGCCGACGGCTCATCGTTCGCCATCTTCGACAAGACACAGATAACGTGTCCCATCATCTTCACCACCGCCTACGACGAATATGCGCTTAAAGCCTTTGAAGTCAGCAGCATTGACTATCTTTTGAAACCCATCAACCGCAATGACTTGACGCGTGCGATGAACAAATACAATGCCCTCGTGGGTGAGAAATCGGATAACAACGAGGCTATCGATGCGCTTCTGCGTCAAATCGGGATGAAAAAGAACTACAAATCATGTTTTTTGGTGCCGGAGCGCGACAAACTCGTGCCGCTGCCGACAGCTAACATAGCTTACATCTACATCGAGGATAAATGGGTGAAAGCCGTCACATTGGATGAGTACACACATTACATCAGTCAGACTCTGGACGACATCATGAACCAGCTTAACCCCGACGATTTCTTCCGTGCCAACCGTCAGTTCATTGTGTCGCGCAAAGCGATAAAAGACCTGACAATATGGTTTGGTAACAAATTGTCGCTCAACATGTCAGTTAAAGTTCCCGAGAAAATTATAATTAGCAAAGCTAAGGTTTCGGAATTTAAAAATTGGTTCTCAAAATAATCAGTAGGGACAAGGCAAGCCTTGTCCCTACTGATTTTTTATTCGATAATCGTAAGTTCGTCGATGATATTCTGAACTTTTCCGACTTTTTCAAGGCACCAGAGTAAGTAACGGGCATCCATGCAGATTGTGCGTTGCACTTTCTGTTCAAACATGATGTCACCGCTCATGGCTTCCCAGTTGCCGTCGAAAGCAAGTCCGATAAGCTCGCCTTCACCATTGATTACAGGGCTTCCTGAGTTACCGCCGGTGATGTCGTTGGTGGTGATGAAGTTCACAATAAGTTGTCCGTTCTCGTCAGCATAACGGCCATAGTTGCGGGCTTCGTAGAGGTCGCGGACATCCTGAGGGATATCGAACTCCCAGTTGCCAGGAACATATTTCGCCATCACGCCGTCCATGGTGGTATAGTAGCTGTAGTTGACAGCGTCGGCACCCTTATAAGGCTCCACTGTGCCGTAAGTCAGACGCATGGTGAAGTTGGCATCCGGATAGAAGTTGCGCTCAGTCTGCATCTCCATGAGGCCTTTCATGTAAAGACGCTCGCCCTTGTTGCCAAGATTATTGGCTTCGTCATAAAGGCTGTAAATACCCTGATACGTCTCTATAAGATTCGTCATGAGGACGAAAATCGGGTCTTTGTCGAGTTTCTTAGGTTTTGCAAGCCATTTCTCGAGTTTCGACTGGTCGACGAAGATTGATTTCTCAAAGGCTTTCCCTACCCAAGCGGTGAAGTCGCCGCCATCTTTTTCGCCTATTTCCTCAATCATCGAAGGGACATATTTATGAATGTCTTTATAGAAAAGGTTGAGCAATGCGATGGTCACGTCTTGATCGAGTGCCTTGTCATAGTCTTTGAAGAATGTAACAGTCTGTGCTTTCAGTGACTCCGCCATTTTTGCAATATCTTCTCTCGAGCCTTTTTCGTTTATTAACTTATTGATTCTGATGAACCTGCGTGAGAAAGCAACAGCCTCGCCGCCGTTCCAGCCTGCTTCGCGGAGGTATGTCATAGGCATCATAATGTCGTCCATGATTTCCCATTTTGCCTTGATGCCATTGAAAATGTCGCCGTAAACAGCCTGACGTGAAGGGTCTTCAAAAACCCATTCCATAAATGCCTGTTCTTGAGCTAAACGCTTGTCATACACGTGGTTACGCACCAACTGTTTCTTCTGACCGATGGCATATTTCCAATAATTTGACACGCTTGCCTGCTTCGATGCGTATTTGATGAACACTTCCTGGTCGGCGTCCATGTGTTTGCGGTACTCGTTGAGCTTGGTTGTTCTGCAGTTGATGATTGAAGGGCAGTCCGATTCAATCAAGTTTTTCACTGTGTAAGATGTTGAATATCTATCGGTTGAGCCCGGATAACCCATAATCATTGCATAGTCGCCTTCTTTCACGCCTTTGATATTGACAGGAAGATAATGTTTCGACTTCATCGGGATGTTATCCTTACTGTATTTTGCCGGTTTTCCATCTTTGTCGGTATATACACGGAAAATGTTGAAGTCGCCTTTGTGACGTGGCCATGTCCAGTTGTCGGTGTCGGCACCGTATTTGCCTATGCCCCATGGTGGGCAGCACACGAGGCGCACGTCGCGATACACATCGTATTCAAACAAAATGAATTGATTACCAGAGTAGAATGGTACTATTTCAACTTCGACGTCACGGTCACCTTTGCGTTCTTTGACGAGCTCTTTGACTCTATTATTCAACAAATCGCCGTATTCAGCCTCGGTAATATCTGCCGGTATGTCGGCCATTAAGATTTCTGTCACGTCTTCCACCAGCGCGAGGAACGACACGGTGAGACCTGCATTAGGCAGTTCTTCTTCTTTGCTCTTAGCCCAGAAACCGTCGGTGAGATAGTCGTGCTCCACAGTGGCGTGTTTCTGCACATAGCTCAAACCGCAGTGATGGTTGGTAAGCAACAGGCCTTCCGGAGAGATGAGCTCGCCGGTGCAGCCGCCGCCAAATTGCACGATGGCGTCCTTCAGACTTGGCTGGTTGAGGTTGAAAATCTGTTCTGCAGTGAGCTTGCATCCAAGCTGCTGCATCTCGTAAAGGCTCTGGCCGCTGAGGTTGTACGGCAGCCACATTCCTTCGTCGGCTTTAACGCATAACACGCTAATAACCAATGTGATAGCTAAAAATAATTTCTTCATTTTATTAAGATTTAAATATATTTCTGAAAATATCGTTATTATGCTCAATCCTTGTCTGTTCCTGCATCTTTGAAATATGTTTGACTCCGATTTTCCATATTTTAATATCAAAATAGATGAAAACAAGGAACAAAATCGTGCCCATCAATTCCAAATTATTATCGGAGAAAGCCGACGAAAGCATCAGCAGATAATCGAATATTCCGTGTACGAGCGCAGGACATAACACGCTGAACCACAGATATTTATTGCGTTGTTCAGGTCTGAACTTAGCCATCCCGAGGAAATATCCCATGACGACGGCAAACAGGAAATGTCCGGGCACCGACAGCACAGCACGCAACATGCCGGTATGTATCGCACCGGCGAATGTCTCGTTGCTGAAAACATACATGATATTCTCGATACATGCAAAACCGAGGCTGATGAAACAGGCATAGACGATGCCGTCGAAAGGCTCGTTGAAGTTCTTATTGCGCCATATAAAAAGCATGAAAAGTGCCCATTTGCAAAACTCTTCAGGTATACCGGCCTCAAAGAAAGCACTGTAGAACACGCTGCCGCCAGGAATGAACATGTTGATGCCTGCCACAACTATTAAATCCATAGGAATGGCAAGAATTCCAAGTAAAAACGCCTTCACCAGCATCGAAAGCGGCTCTTTCTCGTATTTGTCTTTTTTGTAGATATACCAAGCCAAAACAATGACCGGCAGAATCGCTAAAGCTAAAATTATAGTGTTCATTTTCAATGATTTAATTACATCAATGGTTCAGCATTCCATTTCCCGTTTTTGAAACACATTGTTTCTTGATAACCTACGGATTTCAAAGCTTCTTCTGCCTCTTTGAAGAAATACGTAAGTTCCCAGTATTGATGGGCGTCCGAGCTAATCACCACCGGGATGTTCATCTCTTTCATGCGCGGCAGCAGCCATTCCGAAGGATAGAAACCGTTGTAACGCTGCTTGTAAAGCCCTCGCGTGTTGATTTCCACTATCAAATCGTGCTGCTTGATGAGGTCAAGAGTCTCCAAAACCATGTCGCGGTACCATTTCTCCTCTTCTTGGAAATAACGGCCGCGCGCGTTCATCTTCACCTTGTCGAAATGCCCGATGATGTCGAATTTCTCGGTCTCAATCATCTCGTTTTCCTGGTCGAAATAGGCACGGACACCTTTTTTAATGTCACCGCCAAAGTATTTTTTCAGTCCCTCATCGTATGGTTCGATGCTTTTCCCGTCGATAAACCACAGAGTATCAGGACTTTTGCCTACCAAATGGACAGAGCCGATGAGATAATCAAGGCCAAAATCACGTTTCATTTTCTGAAAATCGACAACTATTCCAGGAATAAACTCCATCTCCATCGAAGAAAGGATGTCTATCTGGTCTTTGTATTTGATTTTCAGTTCTTTAAGATGATTGACATATTCCTCGTTTTTATCCATCGGGATGGATACGCGGCTCTCGAACGGCACGCTTGAATGGTCGGAAAAGCCGAGAGTGTGCATGCCTTGTCTGATGGCTTCCTCAACAGTGTCCTCCATCAGCGACTTGCCGTCGGAATAAGTGCTATGTGTATGTAAATTAAAGTGTTGCATCGTCTTCTGTCGCTTCAATAATCTTATAAACTTTGTCGCCTCGACGCACAGTGTCATGCGCCGGAATCGAGCAAAGTTCGCCTTTAACTGTCTGATTTACAGGCAATAAATCTACTCTGATTTCTTTTATAGTATCCTCATAAACGCCTGTCGTCGGACCTATTATCATGATTTCGTCACCGACGTTGAGGTCATGTGTCTCCATCCTGATTTCAGCCACGTTGATTTTGGCGAAGAAATTGGTTATCGTGCCGATGAAAAGCTTCGTCTTCGTGGCTTGCGAGCCGTATTTCTTGGTCCACTCACCCATTTTGCGCCCGAGATAGTAGCCGTCCCAGAAGTCGCGGTTGTAGACGCTCCGCAGACGCTCTGTCCAGGCTGCGACTTTGTCTTCGGTGAAGGTGCCGGCATTTATCGCATCGACGGCTTCACGGTAGACGCCCACAGTCAGCTTGGTGTACTCTGGCGAGCGGCCGCGGCCCTCTATTTTAAGCACTTTCACGCCTGCTGCGAGCACCCTGTCCAAGAAAGGCAACGTGCACAGGTCTTTCGGTGACATAATATATTCATTCTCGATGGCTAACGTGATTTCTTTGTCACGGTCAGTGACTTCATAACCACGCCTGCACGGTTGTATGCATGCGCCTCGGTTAGCGCTGGTGCCGAAATTATCCAAGCTGAGATAACATTTGCCGGAGACGGCCATACACAACGCGCCGTGGCAGAACACCTCTATACGCACCAATTCGCCTTTCGGCCCTGTAATGTGCTGACGTTTAATCTCTTCCGTGATATGCTTCACCTGATTGATATTGAGCTCGCGCGCCGTCACCATCACGTCGGCAAACTGCGAATAATACTTCACCGCCTCAATGTTGGTGATGTTGCATTGTGTCGACATGTGCACCTCCACCCCTATCTTGCGCGCGTACTGTATCACGCTCTGGTCGGAGGCGATGATAGCTGAAATATTGTTTGCTTTGATGGCATCCAAAAGGGCATGCATCTCGTCCATCTCCTCGTCGAAAACCACAGTGTTCACCGTCACATAGCTTTTCACGCCGTGTTCGCGGCACGTCTCGGAGATTGTATGAAGGTCGTCAAGCGTGAAATTCTTGGTCGACTTCGAGCGCATGTTGAGTTTTCCTATCCCAAAATACACGCTTCCGGCACCAGCCTGTATAGCCGCTGACAGTGCCTCATACGAGCCCACCGGGGCCATTATTTCAATGTCGCTATACATTAACGTTTTAACAATTTTTCACGTAATTCTTCATATCCCGGTTTGCCAAGTAATGCGAACATATTTTTCTTATATGCCTCGACACCGGGTTGGTTGAACGGGTTCACTCCGAGCATGTAGCCGCTCAGCGCGCATCCCATCTCGAAGAAATATATGAGCTGTCCGAGCACGTGTGCGTTGATGGTCGGGATGACGATACGGATGTTTGGCACTCCACCGTCGACGTGGGCCAATATCGTGGCTTTCTCCGCTGTCTGGTTAACCTCATTGAGTCTGCGGCCTGCGATGTAGTTCATCTGGTCGAGGTTTGCATCGTCTTGTGGGATTCGCACCTCGTTGGCAGGATTTTCAACGCTAATGACGGTCTCCATGAGGTTACGCAGACCTTCCTGGATGTACTGTCCCATCGAGTGCAGGTCGGTGGTGAATGTCACGCTGGCCGGGAAGGTGCCTTTGCCATCCTTACCTTCACTCTCGCCGTAAAGCTGTTTCCACCACTCGCTGAAGTAGCAGAGACGCGGCTCGTAGTTCACCAAAATTTCGTTGGTCTTGCCGGCGTGATACAAAGCCTGACGTGCCATGGCATATTTTGCAGCCACGTTGTCATTATTCTGATTCTCAACACAATATTTCTCCATAAGTTGAGCTCCGGCCACAAGTTTCTCTATGTCGACGCCTGCCACCGCGATAGGCAGCAAGCCCACCGGAGTCAAGACAGAATAACGTCCGCCGACGTCATCCGGCACCACATACGTCTTGTAACCTTCGCTGTCCGACAACACCTTCAATGCGCCTTTTGCCCTGTCGGTAATGGCTACGATACGCTTGCGCGCCTCTTCCTTGCCGTATTTCTTCTCGATATGATTCTTCAGTATTCTGAATGCCACAGCCGGTTCCGTCGTAGTTCCAGACTTCGAGATGACAGTCATCGAATAGTCTTTCTTGTCAAGCAGCTTGATGAGGTCTGACATATAATCCTCGCTCATGTTATGGCCTGCATATATGATTTTCGGGTTTCCGGTGTCGACAAGATGCTCAAAATGGTTCGACAGCGCCTCTATAACAGCACGTGCGCCAAGGTATGAGCCGCCGATGCCGACAACGACGAACACCTCCGATTTCTTACGCAGTTCCTCTGCTTTTTGCTTCACATCTTTGATAAAATCAGGGGTGATGGATGAAGGCAGATTAACCCAGCCGAGAAAATCGTTGCCTGCGCCTGTGCGGGAATAGATTGTCTTAAAATACGTATCTATCTGGTTTTCAACAAGAAAACTCTTTACGTGTCCTAATTCAACTTTAATATCTGTCATGAATTTACGAATTTAATTTTTTGCGAAGATACAAAATATTATTGAATATCAGTAAAAAATGCACAAAAAAAGAGACCGTTCATTGAGCGTGAACGGTCTCCAGAACCAAAAACCAAAATTTATGAAACCTTTTACGAACAATGTAAATTCTCTGGATAGAGAACTATGGATGTACATCGTTACGCACTGCAAAAATACATATTTTTTTTTACATACGTAAAAATTTTTTAAGATTTCTTGCAAAAAACTGAATAATATGTTAAAAATGGTTAATAATGAACGATTTAGAAGGGCTATATTTTTTCAACAAATACACATAATATATTTTTGCTGTGTCAAAAACTAACGGACTAACCGGTTTTTAACATTATAAACTAATTATTATGTACAAATCTTTAAAGATTTTATTGGCGGAACATGACAAGGACATCGCCTCTATAACTAAAAATTACCTTGTCTCGCGTGGATATTCCACAGTTTTGTGTTCCGACGGGGAAGAGGCTTTGCATCATTTTAGAAAAGAACGGTTGGATTTTGTTCTTGTGGACGCCGACATTCCTGTTGTCAACAGTTATGATTTGGTGACGGAAATAAGGCATAAAAACATGGACATCCCTATTGTTTTTCTTGGCACCAACACGCATCAGAAGGACATCATCAACGCATTCAACGTGGGCGCCGACGACTTTATAACCCTGCCTTTCAGCATGGAGGAACTGGGCTTACGCATCGAAGCGATTCACAAAAGGACAAAAACAAATGACCAGAAACAGCATTTTTTCACCTTAGGAGAATACACTCTCGACACTTTACATCACGTTTTGATTTATAATGGCAGAGAAAGAAAACTGACAACCAAGGAGTTAGAGTTGTTGTATCTTTTCTGCGAGTATAAAAACCGTGTTGTGGAACGTTCATTGGCACTGAAACGCGTATGGAATGCGGAAAACTATTTCAACGCCCGAAACATGGACGTTTACATAGGACGGCTACGGAACATGTTGTGCGAAGACCCGAATGTCAAGCTTGAAAATGTGCACGGTATAGGCTATAAACTCATCGTCCAACCTATTTAGTTACCTGTCGCGATACGAGGAAAACGGGTAATTTAGGTTTTTCTCAAGTTCCATCACAGGAATATTGATAGAAGCAGGAGCCAAAGATATGGTGTTGTCTTTCAACATCTTCCAGAAGACATCGGAGTTCGGACCTTTATCGGTGTTTGTAAGAACTATCAGCGTGCGATCATTTTTCTTGTCGAACATGAAGAAGGAACGGTAACCTTTCCACCACCCGTAATGATAGTAGCAGTCGGGATGTTTGCGCGAGATACGCCACCCGAAACCGTAATTGTCCTTTCTCTTCGAATATTTCGGACTTCCTGGCTTGAACGCTTCTTCCTGAATGGAATCGGGCACTAACAATCCATAGTCGATAGCAACCTTGAAACGGTACATGTCTTCGACATTGGAAAACATTATTTTATCACCTTTCACACCGTTCAGGTACTCATTCTGTGCCTGACGGGGACGTCTGCGGCCAACATAATATCCCTGAACACAATTCGGGAGATACAGCGACACCATCGTGTCCGTAGGCATATCGTAGATATATGAATCGTTCATTCCGATGACATCGAAGACATCCTCACGCATGAAATCCACGAAACGCTTGCCTGAAACACGCTCCACTATGCTCGCCAACAACGCATAATTCACATTGCAGTAATGGAAACCGTTGTTCGGACTGAAATACGGGTCGGGCTTGTACTTGATATAATAATCAATCATGTCGTCGTTGGTAAACGGTTTTCTCTTATCCGGCCAGTTATTATCTGCCAATGTTTCGTATCTCGACAATCCTGAACGATGCGTCATGAGCATGCGCGTGGTGATGCCTTCATACGGAAATTCAGGTATATACGTTTTTATATCCGCATCATAATCAAGGAGTTGGCGAGATTTCAGAATCATTATCGCCTCAGCGGTAAACATCTTTGAAACAGAGCTGAGTTGAAAAACATCATCGACTTTGATTTCACCTTTTCTTGTCTTGAGATTACTCACTCCATACGATTTTTCCAGTAAAATCCTGCCTTTTTCGGCAAAAAGCACGGTACCGTTGAAAGTCGTCTTTTTCTTTAAATTTTGAAAACTTTTGTCGAGTTGTGCAGTCTTTCTGTCATAAATAGGCTTGTCGAGGTCCTTGAAAATAGAGTCAACTTTCACAACTGGCCACGATTCAACCTCTTTTGCCGTATAATGCTCTTTTTTCGATGAACAAGACACCAAAAACAACGCTAAAAAAAACAGTAAAAATCTCGTTTTCATCCACTTATAAAAATAATCCTGCAAAGATAGCATATTTTTTGTAATTTTGCAACTTCAATTTCAATCTATGTTTCAAGATTTCAATTTAAACCCTGCAATCCTAAAGGCAATAGATGAGTTAGGATTCAAGGAGCCCATGCCAATACAGGCCGAGGTTCTGCCAGTTTTATTATCACAACGCACTGATTTAGTGGGACTTGCACAGACGGGTACAGGCAAGACCGCCGCTTTCGGACTGCCTCTTTTACAGAATATTGACCCGAAAAGCCGCAGCGTTCAGGCCTTGATTTTATGTCCGACACGCGAACTCTGCATGCAGATCACGAAAGACCTGCTCAGCTACGCGAAATACATCCCGGAAATCATGATTGTGCCGGTGTATGGCGGCGCGAGCATCGAGCAACAGTTCAAGAGTCTCGCCAAAAAACCGCAGATTATCGTTGCCACTCCGGGTCGTCTGCAGGACATGATACGCCGCAACCGCATCGACTTCAGCAACGTGCAGTGGATGGTACTCGACGAAGCCGACGAGATGCTTGACATGGGATTCCAAGAAGACGTCGACGCCATCTTGGAGTATATGCCGGAACAGAAGAACATCCTTCTTTTCTCGGCTACTATGCCGGCAGAAGTTGAAAAAATCTTGAACAAATACATGAACAACCCGGTGCGCATCAGTATCGGACAGAAAAACTCAGGCACAGCAAACGTGCGCCACAACTACTATCTCATCAAGGCAAGCGACAGATATTTGGCACTGAAGCGCCTCATCGACTATTATCCATCGATTTACGGTATCGTCTTTTGCCGCACCAAGCTCGAGACGCAGGAAGTCGCCGACAACCTCATCCACGACGGCTACAACGCCGCATCGTTGCACGGTGACCTCTCGCAGGCGCAACGCGACCTCGTGATGAACCATTTCCGTCAAGGATTCACACAGATTTTGGTGGCCACCGACGTGGCAGCACGCGGCTTGGACGTGAACAACCTGTCACATATCATCAACTACAACCTACCTGACGATATCGACACTTACGTGCACCGCAGCGGCAGAACGGGACGTGCCGACAAGACAGGTATCTGCATCAGCTTGGTTCATCAGAAAGAGAAACATAAAATCAAAGCCATTGAGAAACAACTCGGACAGCCGATGGAACGCTCGCTCATCCCTACAGCACAGCAGGTTTGCGAAAAACAACTGTTCCGTCATATCGACAACCTCGAAAAAGTCGACATCATGCGCGACGACATCGACGACTACCTGCCAGTGGTGTTCAAAAAACTCAGCTGGCTCTCACGCGAGGAACTGATAACCCGTGTGGTGGCGCTGAACTTCAATCGATTCCTCGATTATTACAAAGACGCGAAAGACCTGAACATTGACGAGGATAAGAAGGAGAAGCGCTCCGCTGAGAAGAAGGAGAAGAAACAACACGACGACTCTCATATGATACGTCTGTTCTTCGGAATGGGCAAGCGCGACCACATCAAGCCGAACTCTCTGATTGGCAGAATCAATGATGTGACAGGTACTAATGACATCGAAATCGGTCACATCGACCTGATGGAAAACTTCTCATTCGTTGCCGTCGACGGGGCACAAGCTCAATTCATTGTCGATTGTTTCGCCGATCCAAGCAAAAACAAGGAAGGAATCAGAGTTGAGATAACGACTGGAGAACCGAAATCTAAGGAGAAGAAGGATAAAGAGGAGAAGAAGGATAAGAAGTCGAGAGATAGTTTCCACGAGGAGAGGAGGCGCCGCGACCGCGAGGAGGATAAGCACGAACGCCGCAGCCGCAAAGAAAGCCGCATCAAGGACAAGAAAAGCAAAGTTGACAAGAAAGAAAAGAAATCTTCAAAGAAGAAAAAATCCCGCGAGAACGACCGACCGGAGAGGAAGCACGGGAAAAGGGTGAGATATTAAAAGTTAGGGGCGAATGACATTCGCCCCTAACTTTTAACTTTAAACTCCTAACTGTGTTTAGTATTCCCAAACGTTCTGTTCGAAGTCGATGATTTCTTTCTTGATTCTCTCCGACTCCATCAGAGCGTCGATACCGGTGGCGTAGTCCTGAATGCTACGGTCGTACACGTTTTCTTCCTTGTAGATGTAACTGTCAAACTGACGTTTCCAGAACAAGTCATCGTATGACATACGTGCTGCCGAGTTGTTTCTGTTATAAACAGGAGCCTCTGCCAACACTGTGCGTGTGTTCTCATCAAACGGAATCCAGAACAGCTCGTTAGGCATCTGGAGACTGTCGTTGACGTCACGCATAGTCACCGGACAAATTGCCTCTATTCTGACCATGAGCTCGCTTCTGTGTGCGTCGAAATACCAGTCTTCCATCAAACGGAGACGTGTCACCGA
Organism: Bacteroidales bacterium; assembly: GCA_017649945.1. Classification (GTDB taxonomy): domain Bacteria; phylum Bacteroidota; class Bacteroidia; order Bacteroidales; family F082; genus Limimorpha. Next base: position 25,071 of record JAGCFU010000014.1, read on the forward strand.
CTCCGGCTTGAATGAGATGGAGATAATAGTATCACCGATTTTATTGCCATAGTCGTCGTACAATGCCTGATGTCTCTCAGAATTCAAGCCTGCCATAAGCTTTGAATATGGTAACGGGGTATTCAGTTCACCAGTCACTGTCACTTCGTATGCCTGGCATCTGCCTTCTTTCAAAGCGTCCATGATGACATCGATAAATCTTCTCCAGTTCTGATGAGCATCTCTCGGATAATAAAACGGAAGGTTTATTTTCTGACGGAAGTCGATTTCACGCCAGACTCTCTTCTTCCACATGACATCAGCTTCACGAACATCCGGATAAGGAATGCTCTTCTTCACTCCTGTCGCGTTTTCCACATACAAACCGTCGTTATATGTGTCGCTTGTGATTTGTGCTGACGCCTTCGGAGCATCGATAAACAAGCAGACCAACGAAGCTGCGATTATTGAAACTATCCTTTTCATATTACTTGATTTGAATGTTTATTGAACCTACATTTCTAACTTCGCCTTTAGGACTCTTCACGCAAATGTCCTGGAACTGGATTCTTTGTCCGGTTTGTGCGTTGCTGATGAGCTCTATGACTTCGTTGGAGAACTTAGGTCCTTTATTATTTTTATCAATGAATGTTCCTCTATATGTTGAAACAGTATAAGAGTCAACGACATAGTTAAAGCCTTCAAAGTCAAAGTCTTTCATCACAGCCATCACTCTGCCGATGCTGAGAAGGACTTCTTTCTCGACTTTACCGCCTGTGATGTCACCGATTTTCACGACTGGGTCCGGAACTTTCTTCACGCGGAATTCCTGTGTTCCAAGATCAACGATCTTGCCCTTGTCGTCTTTTGCCGAAACCTTGACTTTCACTATCTTTGCGCCTTTGTTCACTTCAACGAAATAATCGCCGTCGTTTTTGTCTTTGGTATATTTACCGCCTTCGACGTTAATCATGATATCGTCGCTGGTAATACCTGGTGCTGACACTGAGATAGGGTTCTGCAACTCTTCGTACATCACCATCATCTTGGTCGGGGCGACTGTTGCTGAAGGCGCCACCACCTGGAATGACTCGTTGAAGTCGTATAATGCCATAGTTCCATCAGGACGAGGTATCTCTATGCGGCCTGCATATTTGTGCATACCAACAGTGGTAGTCGGGAAGTTCAATATGACTTTACCTTCCTTACTGTTCAGTTTCACAGGCTCGCCTTTTGCCTTGTTATAATCGTCGGTACCCATGAAATACTTCACATCGAAAGCCTTTGAAGTGTCAGCGGCAGCGATGAAAATCTCAGCCTCGTAGTTCTGACCTTTGATGATGAAGTCGCTCCTCTGGATAACACGTGCCTGCACTGACTCGAACTTGAAGTCTGATGAACCGATTTGCTTGAACAAAGCGGTGATAGCATCGTATTCTGTTGTCTGAATCTCACCGACAATCTTGTTGAGGATAGCTATCTCGGCTGTAAGAATGATATGCTCGAAATTCTTGTTTTCCCAGCTGAGTTCCTGTCCGTCGTTGTCTGTGTAGATGATCTTTTTTCCGTTATGGTCAACATCTGTGAGAAGTCCGACGTATTTGCTGTAGTTTGACAGTCCTGCGTCTTCCACTGTATTCACAACAAACGAACGGTATTCCTGAATCTTGTTTTTCAAGATTGTGGCGTTGCCGTTGTTGATCATGAAGTTGGTGGCTGCGTCGTACTTATCCTTCGCGCCAATGTTTTTAAGCTCGAATTCATAGAAAACACGACGGTTTTCGTCACTTATCTTCTCAGTATTTCTCAGAAGAGCCTTCTTAGGATCTTTGCTGTTCAAAAGTTGTTCTTCTGTGATGTTTTCTGTTTCAAGAACCAACGGCACCTTGATTTCTTTCTCGATGAAATTGATGATTTCGTCGGTTTTTACACGGATCTCGTTAGCTTTATCCCAGTACACCTGAGCTTTTTCAGGCTGTCTGCTATATTGCAGTTCGAAGATATTGTAATAGTCTTCAATCTTATTCTCAACGCTGGCGTTTGTCTTTTCCAGACCGTCGTTCACGATAGCGAAAGCATCGAGGATGTCGGCTGAAACGTTCAATGCCAATAAGGCTGTGAGGACCAGGTACATCATACCGATCATCTTCTGCCTTGGGGTTTCTTTTGCTCCTGCCATTTCTTGTTATTTTTTAAGATTAATAATTTAACAAAAGTGGCTTAGGCCTTGATATTCATTGCATTAAGCATGTTACCGTAAACGGTGTTCATTGCTGTCATGCGTTTTGACAAGTCGTTAAGTTGATGATTAAGATTATCTGTTGACGTTGCCGATGCGTTAACTTTCTCGATATAGAGAGCCATTGTATCGTTCATCTTCTTGCTTGTGTCAGAGAACATGGCAGCGTTTGTAGCTGTCTTCGACATCTGTGCGTCGAGTTCCATAGCTGTCTCAGATGCCTTGTTCATAGCTTTGGTGTAGTTGCTTGTTGCTGCAACAGCCTCGCTCACGTCAGCGATTTTTGCTGCGTTGTCGCTGAGTTTGTTAAGACCTTGGCTGAGTCTTTCCATTGTAGCCGCGTTGATGTTGGCTTTTTCAAACATAGCGTTGATCTGTTCTGTGATAGCGTCGCCGCTGATGTTGCCGCCATTGCCGCTATTGCTTCTCACGCCTGCTTTCGGCTTTGTAGCGTTGGCCTCATCGCCATGATAAAGGTCCCATAACTCAGGATAAACGAGGCTCCAATCCGGTTCCAAATGTGCCGGCTCGAATGCCGAGAAGAAGAAAATGACGGCTTCTGTCAACAAACCGAGTGTCAACATTGTGTTAGCTGCACCTGACCAGCCGAACAACGACATGTGTGTAAGTTTGAACAAAGCACCGACCAACACGATAGATGCACCAATACCATAAACTTTAGCCATGAAGTTTTTGTACTTCTTGCTTTCTGAAAACTCTTTAAATGACATATTCTAATTTTTTTTAATTTATTTTCTATTTCGATTAATTGTAAACTCTTGATGCTTTTGCCGGATTGTCTCCTTTCTGTCTGCCGAGGTACGGCTGGATGCAACGGAACCCGATGTAGCATTTTGCTGTATCCTGATATTCGTATGCACGTGTCGTCACCTGCAGATAGTATGCTATGTCTTTCCATGAGCCGCCGCGGACGACTTTTCTCTTCATGACCGGGTCGTCGCTTTCGTTGGCGTTGTAGTTATGCTGCGGATTCATATCCCACATGATGTTGTATGATGAAGGGTCGAATGCGCTCAATGTCCATTCTGATACATTGCCTGCCATGTCGTACAAACCCCAGTCGTTTGCCGGATAGTGTCCCACGATGACTGTGGTGAGACCGCCGTCAGCGATGTAGTTACCGCGCAATGGCTTGAAGTTGGCTTTCAGACAGCCTCTCTCGTTACGTGTGTACGGTCCGCCCCATGGATAAGGATTCAACTGATGGCCGCCGCGTGCTGCCCACTCCCACTCTGCCTCGGTAGGAAGACGGAACTCTGACAATCCTGTCTGACCTTTATGTTTTGCGAGGTATTTGTTGAGTTTCTCAGTGCGCCACACACAGAAAGCGTTGGCCTGGGTCCAGTTGACGCCGACGACAGGATAATTGTCGTAAGCAGGATGCCAGAAGTACTTCTCTGTCAACGGATCGTTGAAGGCATATGAATAATCGTAGATCCATGACAAAGTGTCCGGATAGATGTTGATATCTGCAGTATGCACATACACCGAACGATCAGTCATACCCTGCGGGCGGTTGGCGAAAGCGCCCTGACGGTAGTCAGCGCCTTCTTTGAACTCTTTCTTTGCAGCAGCTCTGAAATCGATATAGCTATAGTGGAACATGAGCTTTCTTGCGTCAATTTCTTTCTTGCCGTAGTAACGCTCACCTTCGGGGATATACAACTGTTCAAGTGCGTTTCTGTAATCCTCATTGTCGCTGCGCCAGTCTATCTTCTCATCCCAGTTGAGATACGGTGGGTCGTAAATCTCACCAGTCTTTTTGTTCTGAGTGATGAGATACTTGTCTGGGTCAACTTCGCCGAGATATGTACGGGCCAAGGAGTCACGCACATAATACACAAACTCACGGTATTCATTGTTGGTGATTTCTGTTTCATCCATGTAAAAAGCTGAAACAGAGATGGTCTTAGGCTGTGCATAATTGCTTCCAGCGATGTCCTGACCACCAACACCCATAGTATAGCTGCCCATCGGGACAAACACCATTCCGTATGGATCCGGTTGATAAAACGGCTTTGATTTCTTTCTTACGCCAACCAATTCTCCCTGGTCGCTGTTGGTACCACATCCGACAAGGATCATTGCGATTAGGCTTAACAACAAAAACTTTTTCATCTTACAGTCGTTATTTTTATTTAATTTATTTTCTTCCAAAAAAACGCCCAAAGATATACAATTTTTGTTTATTCCCGACAAAAACATATCAACTTGGACTTTTTTTATCAACATTTTTTATAAGTATCTGATACTGCGATAAATACGTGGCGATTTTTCCAAATCCAACTTGAAGTTATAGCTTATCGAAACCTCATGTGAACCCGGTATCTTCAACCCCATAATATTTATATCATACGCATAATTTATTTGTATCCCCTTTATCGTGAAGCCCGCCAAAAGACCAATGGACTCCTTGTATCTGTAATTAACGCCGAAACACATCCTATTATTGTACCAGAGGCGCGAACTTAAATTATATTGTGTCGACGCGACATCGCTGAGTATCATCAGGGAAGGGTTCAACTTGAACATCGGATTGAAGAACTGATATTCATATCCGGCCGCGATATAAAACGTCCTGTCACCAACGAAACTCGCACTTGTAGTCGATTTTCCCTGCAACGCCTTGCCTTTCGATTCCATCAGATTCGTGGTTGAAAAGGCGATGTAAAATGTCTCAGGAACAGTATAAAACAAACCTATATTAAAATCGAAAAGCATATCGTTCTGTGCGCTTGTAGGAATCACAGGGTCGTCCTCATTTAAAGGATGCGCATTGGCAAAATCGACTTTTCTGTTGTTGAGACTCAATGCCAAACCGAGACCCATGGTGCCGGCGCCCAAATCAAGATGATAAGAATAGCCGACATTGAACGCCACATTGTTCTCCAAGCCTATCTGGTCGTTCATCACCGAGATGCCGATACCGCCTCTCAACGAACTGATTGGCATGTCGGCCGAGACCAAGAAAGTGCGCGGAGACACCACTTTGCCCGTGGTACCGTCTTTGAATCCGCTCCACTGGTTACGATAAATACCCAATGTGTTAACGCCTTCACTCAATCCGTAATAACCCGGATTTATAACCGCATAAGAATTGCTGTAGTTGGTGAATATCGGAGCCTGTTGGGCATGCAAGCCACACATTGTCATCACGACAACCACCAAAAGCAATATTTTCCTTATATTCTTATACACTTATTATCTGTTTATAGTTAGCGTTAACCTTTTCTTAACGCCTTATTTTTTATTTTATTGTTTATAACCAAAAGTTTTCAACATGTTTTCAACACCTTATTAATTATATGTCATCTGAACAGCCTTATAATATCGTTGCCATTCGCATAAACAAGCAAAATCATAAGGAATATGAAACCTATTGTCGTAGCTCTTTCGAGGAACTTGTCGCTCAGTTTGCGTCCTGTTATCACTTCCCAGATTAGGAACAGCACATGACCGCCGTCGAGACCCGGTATCGGGATAATGTTCATCACTGCAAGTATTATCGACAGGAACGCCGTCATTCTCCAGAACTGTTCCCAGATGAACGAATCCGGGAAGATGCTGCCGATGGCTATGAAACCGCCGATGCTCTCGTAGGCGCCAGTGCTCGGCCGCACTATGAGTTTCAGCTGTTTCCAGTAGTCGCTCAGCTCTTTGCCTGTCTTTTTGAATCCTTGCGGTATCGACTGCCAGAACGAGTATTCCTGTGTGGATATTTGCAGCATCTGTGCGGCATACACTCCTATCGTGGCGTCGCCTGCCACATGAACCGTCATGGTGATGGTGTCAGCGTCACGAACGAGTTGTAAGTCGACATCCTGGTCTCTAAACTCCACAATATTTTTCTTGAAGTCCTGGAAATAAGGCGTCGCCACCTCATTGATTCCGATGATACGGTCGTTTTCAAGCAAACCGGCCTTCTCTGCCGGCGAGCCTGCCGAGAATCCTCCGACAACGAAAGGCATACGCATGCTCATAAACGTCGAACGTGCTTTAATCATCTGACTTACAGCGTCTTCAGGGAGCTCCACCGTCACATTACGGCCGTCACGCTCAACTTCGATATACTCTGTATCCTCCAAAAGCAGCTCCATCGGTATCTTGCTGAAATCTTCGATATATTTTCCGCCTACGGTGATGATTTTATCGCCGTCACGGAGACCGAGGTTATAACCCAAACTGTCAACTGTGATGCCGTATTTATTGACCTCCGCCGTCGAGATATACTGTTCGCCATAGCTTGCGAGGAGTCCGATATAAATCACGAAGGCTAAGATTACGTTCATGCACACGCCGCCAACCATGATGATGAGACGTTGCCATGCCGGTTTTGTACGGAACTCCCACGGTTGAGGTTCTTGCGCCAACTGTCCTTCGTCCATCGACTCGTCGACCATGCCTGCAATTTTGCAGTAACCGCCAAGCGGTATCCATCCGAGACCGAATTCAGTGTTGTCTTCCGCCCTGCGCCAATCGTTTTCCGGCAAGGTGTTCAGGTCAACGGGCTCGTATTTGTCGCCTACTTTCACGTATTTTTCAGGCTCATTTTTGCAGAAAAACTTAAAACCCCACTTGCCATTTACTTTTTTACACCTGAAAATCGAGAATTTCCAATCGAAAAACATATAGAACTTCTCCACCCTCACGCCGAATATCCTCGAAGCGATGAAATGCCCGAATTCGTGGATAATCACAAGGATTGAGAGCGATAAAAGCAACTGTATTATCTTTATTAAAACTGTCATTTTCTAATAATAAATTTTGAAGTTGCAAAGATAAGGAAAAAATGATTGAAAAATCATTTTACTTCAAAAGAAATATAATCTTCCGGATTTAAGGCTCTTCCTTTAAACCAAATCTCGAAGTGCAGATGCGGTCCTGTCGAGGTGCTTCCGCCGCCGCCGACGATGGCTATGGCATCGCCTGCCCTCACCATATCGCCTTCAGAGCAAAGAATCGTGGCATTATGTTTGTAAATCGAGATAACGTCTTTATTATGCTGAATACCAACGACATAGCCACCTTCGACGCTCCAATCCGCAAAGATTACGGTGCCGTCGGCGGTGGCTTTTATCACAGCGTCAACATTGGAAACCACATCGACTCCAAAATGTTTGTTTTTACTGTTGAAACGGTTGGTCACCAATCCGTTGATAGGCACAAAAAACGTCGGCATGCTGAAACCGTAGCTGTTGTCGTCATGCATAGGCACACTGAGTACAACGGTGCCAGCTTCCTCGTTGTTGATGATTCGTTTCAGGTTCTCTATATACTGGTCTTGTTGACGGAACACCTCTTCGATGGAGTCGGCACGATTTTCCATATTGTAGACGCGGCGGTCCAAAGTGACGTCGGTATATCCGGGAATCATCTCACGCACCGAAGTGAAGAAAATGACGCATGTGGTGATGATTATGAGCATCAGGGAGTACAGCACAATCCATGAAAACAGTGCCATTTTACTTGTGTTGAAACCGCCCTGCTCCTCATACGTGTCAGGATGTATGATGACAACCTTGAACTTCTCTCTGAAATTTTTAAACCAGCTTTTCATCTATCGTTTTCTCATCAAAAATCATTCCAAATTGAATTTCCCGGGTGTTTTACCTTGCATTCCTCTGTAAAAATTCTCCAAGATAGGCCAGTCTTTATCGAAATCGCCCGAAGGGATGAACGACGGGCCGTATCCGCAGCGTTTGGTTTTATAATCGATAAACCCGAGTACCACCGGCACTTGAGCCATCTCCGCGATATAATAGAATCCGCGTTTCCATTTCTTGACGCGTTTGCGAGTGCCTTCCGGTGTTATCACGATGTTGAGCTCGTCGTATTGCTTGAAAATAGCGGCAGTCTTAACCACCATATTGTTTCCACGGCTTCTGTCGACAGGTATTCCGCCGATTTTTCTGAGAAACCAGCCTAATCCGAACTTAAAAAACTCTTTTTTTATCAAAAACTTCGCGTCACGGCCTTCCATCCAGAAGAAGCAGCGTCCTATGACGAAGTCCTCCATGCAGGTGTGCGGAGCCTCGATGACGATGCTTTTCTTCACGCCTTCCGGGAACTGCCCCACGAAGGTAAATCCCCTCATTTTCAGGTATTTACTACCTAACCATTTCTTAAAACTCATATGTCGATGTTAAGGCCTAAGCCTTTTTTTAAAGTCAAGACATTGGGATTCATCTCCGCCATTTTCTCGAAGCGGCTGCGGTCGGTGTATGCGATGTCGTCCTTAGGTTTCTCCACGATATGATGAACGAGCTTGAACTGGTTGTTATCCAACGCTTTCGCCAGATGGTCGCGAAGTTTTCCCATGTTGTTTATATCGTTGACAACCAACACGTTATCGACCTCATAATGAATCTCGTTATTTTCTTTCAGCGTAGGTTGGTATTTCCCGATGCCGGCCACGAAGTTCGGTGACACGTTTTTGTTCGTCTCAGCGAATTTCGTCCACGCTTCGACCAGCATCTCCTGCGTAAAAGGGTTGTTTTTCACCTCTGCAGGTTTCTCGTCTTCTTTCTTCTTTGTTCCAGCGTCGTTAATAGATAATGTCCCACCACGTTTAATTCGTTGAACCGACTGAGGCTGCGCCGGCTGAGGCTGGGGTTGCACCGGTTGAGGCTGCACCGGTTGAGGTTGAGGTTGTGCGCTCGGAGCACTTTGACGGCTTGGAGCACTTACCGGTTGCGGTTGTATGGGTTGCTGTATTGGACGATCCGTTGGGACCATCTTCAGCAACGCTATTTCTAGATGCAGACGTTTGTTGTTGGCGCTACGGAAATTGATGTCGCATTCGTTGGCGAGATCGAGAGATTTCAGCAGGAACTCCGTGCTGCAGCGCTCAGCCTGTTTTGCGTAACGTTCCTTCAGTTGGTTGCTGACTTCCATCAGGTTGATGACACGCATATCCTTGCCGAGAAGCAGGTTACGCAGATGACTTGCCATGCCTTGGATGAAGTTCTGTGCGTCGAAGCCCTTGTTAACCACCTCGTTAATGAGCAAAAGTATTGAGTTGACGTCGTTCGCAAGGATGTTCTCCACCATGCCGAAATAGTATTCGTAGTCGAGGACGTTGAGGTTGGCGATGACATCTTTATAAGTGATATTGTTGCCCGAGAAACTCACCATCTGATCGAAAATCGACAATGCGTCACGAAGGGCACCGTCGGCTTTTTGTGCTATGATGTTGAGAGCCTCTTCTTCGGCTGTAACGCCTTCTTTGGCTGCGATATTCTGCAGATGCTTGGTGATGTCTTCAACCGTGATGCGTTTGAAATCGAAAATCTGGCATCTCGACAGGATTGTCGGAAGAATCTTATGTTTCTCAGTGGTTGCGAGTATGAATTTCGCATACGCAGGCGGTTCCTCGAGAGTCTTGAGGAAAGCGTTGAACGCCGCGCCCGACAGCATATGAACCTCGTCGATTATGTATACCTTGTACTTTCCAATCTGCGGAGGTATACGGACCTGGTCGATGAGGGCGCGGATGTCGTCGACACCACTGTTTGAGGCCGCATCGAGCTCAAAGATATTGAACGAAGCGTTGTTGTTAAAGCTCACGCATGACTCACACTCGTTACACGCCTCCATATCCTCGGTAGGATTCAGGCAGTTGATGGTCTTCGCCATGATACGGGCGCATGTTGTCTTGCCCACGCCTCGCGGTCCGCAGAACAGGAACGCCTGCGCCAAAGTGTTGTTGCGTATGGCATTCTGCAGAGTTGACGTTATGGCATGCTGACCCACGACGCTCTCAAAGGTCGAAGGTCTGTATTTTCGTGCCGATACAATGAAATTTTCCATTCAAAAATTAGCCTTTTTTCAGGTTGTAAAATTACAAAAAAAACATCAAATGGGCATACATATTTATATTTTTTTTATTTTTGCAGTTTCGGATAATATGCAAAAAAAGTAATGAAGATAAGACAGAACAGAATATTCGGGATAACAGCAATCTTATTGACAATCATATTGTTAGCATCTTGCTCTACAAAAAAGAACAGATGGAACAGACGTTTCTGGCACAATATGACGAGCCATTATAATGTATGGTGGAACGGCAACCAGACCATGAAAGAAGGTGAAAAAACGCTTCGTGAGACCGCAAAAGACGACTACACCAAGACCTTGCCGGTGTTCAACTACGGTACAAAACAAGACGCTTTGGGACTGAACTCAAGCATGGACCGCACCATCGAGAAAGACGCCATCTGTATCCAAAGACACTCCATGCGTTTCAACAACAAGGAATATGTCAGATGGATCGACGACGCTTTCATCGACATGGGTAAGGCTCAGTTCTACAAACAAGACTTCGTCCCGGCACGCCGTATCTTCGACTACGTCTCAACGCAATATCGCACAAGTCCCGACAGATATACAGCAACTCTTTGGTTGGCAAAGACTTACATTGCAACGCAACAATACGAGAAAGCCGAAGCCTTATTACAGTCAATTCTTGTGGCTATCGACAGCGAGAACGAGAAGATTCCGAGATATGTGCGTTCCAACATCGACCTCGTGTATGCTGATTATTACATTGCTACAGGCCGTGAAGACGACGCCGTGAAATATCTGCGCAGCGCCTTGCTCACCGCAAGAGGGAAGTACAACAGAACACGTGCGATGTTCATCCTCGGTCAGATATACGACCACCAGAACGACAAGACACGCGCCACGGAACAGTTCAAAAACGTTATCAGGAAGCACCCTTCATATGAGATGACTTTCGAGGCGCAGATGAACCTCGCGAGATGCTATGACGCCGACACAACCACCATCATGAAGATGCTGAATAAGATGCTCAAAGACACCAAGAACACCGACTTCAAAGACCGTATCTATTACGCCATGGCAGACGTTGCATTGGATAACGGTAACGAGACTGACGGCGTGAAGTACCTTAGAAAATCAGTGGAGACGAGCACCACAAACAACATGCAGAAAATCAAGTCGTCACTCGACGCGGCGAACATCCTTTTCGGCAACAGCGATTATATCCTCAGCCAGGCTTACTTCGACACAGCAGTCATGACAATGGACCGCAACTATCCGGGTTATGACAGCCTGCTTAACCTCTCCTCAATGCTCACCGACCTCGTCAGCAACCTCACTGTTTACGAGACACAAGACAGTCTCTTGCGCCTTGCCGCCATGGATTCCATCCACCGCAACGCCATCATCGACCAGGTGATTGAAGAATACAAAGCGGAGCAGGAACGTCTTGAAAGACAGAGAGAAATCGAGGCACAGATAGCCCTGAACGGCGGTAACGAGAAGCCTAAAGAAATAGTCACCGACAACGAAGGCACATGGTATTTCTACAACAACCAGACAACAGCACGCGGCTCCAACGAATTCAAGAAAAAATGGGGCAACATACTGCTTGAGGACTTCTGGTTCTTATCCAACAAACAGAGTTTCGTGCAGGAACAGCAGGAGTTGTCGGAAGAAGAGCTCGCACTGCTTAGCGACGAGGAACGTGAGATGTATCTCATGGAACAGCAGATGAACAAAGACACGACACAGTACACACCTCTCGACAGAGGCTACTACCTCAAGCAGATTCCTTTCTCGCCAAGTGCGCAAGAACAGGCACACCGACAGATTATGGAGGCGCTCAACAACGTCGGATTCATCTATTACAGCGAGTTGCATGATTATCCGCGCTCCATCGAGGCATACGCCAAGCTTTCCGAACGCTATCCTGACAATCCGAACGAGGTGTCGGCTTGGTATTATCTCTACAAGATGCACAATGTGCGTAAGGAGACTGCCGATGCTGACAGATATAAAAACCTCGTCTTGACAAAATATCCTGACTCGAATCAGGCAAAAATCATCCTCGACCCGGAATATTTCATCAAATTACATGAGAAAGGCGCAGAGGCTGAAGAACTTTACACGAAGACTTACGAGGCTTACCAAAACGGACAGTACCAGCGAGTCATGATGAACGTGAGACGCGCACAGCAGCTGTATTCTGATGACACCTTGTACATGCCACGTTTCGAGTTCCTAAACGCAGTTTCATTGGGTTATGTGGAAGTCGTCGACTCCATGGCATATTCACTGTTACGCCTCATTCAGAAATATCCTGAAAGCAGTATCAAGCCGTATGCATTGAGTGTGCTGCTGAAAGCCAACGACATGTACAACCTCGGTCTCAACATCGAGAGCGCACGACCTAAAGAAGAACAAATCGAGGAAAAAGAATCGCCGTATACTTTCAGACCTAACGACGAATATTACGTCCTCGTCATTTGCAACAAGAAAGTGCGTGTCAACCCGCTCAAGATACGTATCGGCGACTTCAACAAGAACAATTTCCGCATGGATCAGCTGAAAGTCAAGAACGTGATGCTGAACAAAGAAGACGCACTCATCACCATCGAGAAATTTGAGAATGTGAACAAAGCGATTGATTATCAGTCTGCAATGTTCCTCACCGACTATATCTTCGGCGGTATCGACAAAGAGAATTACAATGTATTAATAATTTCGGTGTCCAACTACCCTATCTTCTATCAAGAGAAAAACATTGAGGAATATCTGGATTTCTGGCACCAATACAACAAATAGAATTATGAGTTCAAACAATCAAGAAACACAAGGAAGAAACAACCTCATTGGCAACGGCACGACCATTAAAGGCGAAATCATTGCCTCAGGCGATATCCGCGTCGACGGAACGATTATCGGAACCATGAAGTCAACCGGCAAGGTCGTCATCGGACAGCAAGGCATTGTGGAAGGCGAGATTATCTGCAACAGTGCTGATATCTCAGGTCGCGTGAAAGGCCTTATCAAGGTGGACGAGCTGACATCTCTGAAATCGACATCACGTCTCGAGGTTGAACTTTATACAAAACAGCTGTTCATTGAAGTTGGCGCGATATTCACAGGCAAGTGCGACATGTCGCAGAAAGTGGCTGAAACTCCAAAGAAATGAACAAATTCATAAAACACCTGTGCATACTGACGCTCATCATTATTGTGGCGTCGATATGCGCTCACAGCATCCTGACAATATGGTGGCCGGCCATCGTGGGCTTCTTCTTCATTGTCAGCATGGTGGTATTTTCTTTAAGCGAAAAAGCGAAGAAAAAAGACATGCGCAAGTTCGCCAACTTCTACATGGCCTCGACAGTCGTCAAAATGATGGTTTACCTGACAATAATATTCGTATACGCCATCAACTTCAAGGCCGACGGCAAGCGTTTCGCAATCACTTTTCTCGCTTATTATTTGATTTACAGTGTCTTTGAGACATTCAAACTTGCAAAAAAAGACAAAAAAACTGATGGAAAAGCATAACGAAATCATTGGTTACGAGAAGATAGAGAAATTTAATCCGGAGCGCACACAGAAACTGATGGAGCATTACAGAGCCATCCTCGAGCTTCTTGGCGAAAATCCTGACCGCGAAGGCCTGCTTAAGACACCTTTCCGTGTAGCGAAATCGATGCAGTTCCTTACCCAGGGATATAACATGGACCCGATGGAGATACTGCTCTCTGCAAAATTCAAGGAAGACTACCGTCAGATGGTGATAGTCAAGGATATCGAGCTGTACGCTTTGTGCGAGCATCATATGATTCCGTTCATCGGGAAGGCTCACGTGGCATACATCCCGAACGGATACATCACCGGGTTGAGCAAGATAGCACGTGTCGTGGAAGCCTACTCGCGCCGTCTGCAGGTGCAGGAACGCCTGACGACACAGATCAAAGAAGCCATCAACGAGGCGTTGCATCCCCTTGGTGTAGCCGTCGTCATCGAGGCAAAACACCTCTGCATGAGCATGCGCGGCGTGCAGAAGCAGAACTCCGTGACCACCACATCCGATTTTATCGGAGCGTTCGAGAGAAGCGAGACACGTCAGGAGTTCCTGAACTTATTAGGGAAAGACTTACATTAAAACAATAAAACTATGGAAAATTTAGAATTTCAAAATCAGACAAAAACATTATCGAATACATTTGTGGCGAACGTCTTCATGTGGATGTTCGTAGCATTAGGCATCACCGCCATCACAGCATATCTGTTCGGAACAAACGCTGAACTCATAAGCATGATGCTGTCACAAAAATCTGACGGCTCTGTAGGCATAAGCCTCTTCGGATGGATAGTGATGCTGGCACCTCTCATCATCGTGTTCATCATGTCGGCACGCATCGAGAAGATGAAAGCCTCGACAATGGTGTCGCTTTACGTCGTGTACTCCATCCTTATGGGTATGAGCCTCTGCTTCATTTTCATGGCATTCACAACGGCATCCATTTTCAAGACATTCATCATAGCCGGAGGAATGTTCGGCATCATGGCGATAGTGGGCTACACCACCAACACCGACCTCACCAAGCTCGGCTCGTTGCTGTTCATGGGCTTGATAGGCATCATCATCGCCTCGTTGATCAACATGTTTATGGGCAGCGAACGTCTCGACTACATCATCAGCATACTCGGCGTCATTATCTTCACCGGACTGACAGCCTATGACGTTCAGAAAATCAAGCAAATCGGTATGGAAGGCATGGAAAACAACGACACCATGATGAAGATTACGATTCACGCGGCATTGAATCTGTATCTCGATTTCTTGAATTTATTCTTATATCTGTTAAGATTTTTCGGCAAAGGAAAGAATTAATTATAAAAACATAAATTTACTGTATGAAAGCATACGTATTTCCTGGACAAGGAGCACAATTTGTAGGAATGGGAAAAGATCTTTACGATAGATTCCCGAAGGCAAAGGAAATGTTTAACAAAGCCAATGACATCCTGAAATTCAACATCACAGACATAATGTTTGAGGGCACCGACGAGGACTTGCGCCAGACCAAAGTCACGCAGCCGTCGATTTTCCTGCATTCAGTGATTTTGGCTACGATGTTGGGCGAAGAATTCAAGCCTGACATGGTTGCTGGACATTCATTGGGAGAGTTCTCGGCATTGGTCGCCAACCAGACTTTGACATTTGAAGACGGTTTGAAGCTCGTGTCACAGCGCGCCATGGCAATGCAGAAAGCCTGCGACGCCAACCCTGGCACAATGGCTGCCATCATCAACCTTGAAGATGACAAAATCAGAGCTATATGCAACTCAATTAACGATGTCGTTGTACCTGCCAACTTCAACAGTCCCGGTCAGGTAGTCATCTCAGGAAGCATGAAAGGCATCGAGATAGCTTGCGAGAAGATGAAAGAAGCCGGTGCAAAACGCGCACTCCCTCTGAAAGTCGGCGGCGCATTCCATAGTCCGTTGATGGAGCCGGCACGAGAAGAACTCGCCGAGGCCATCCAGAAGACCAAGTTCGTGAAAGGCATATGCCCTGTTTACCAGAATGTTACCGGTCAGGCAGTGACAGACCCTGAGATCATCAAGGCTAACCTCATCAAACAGCTTACAGCACCTGTCTGTTGGACACAGACTATGGAGAACATGATTGCAGCCGGTGTCAACCAAGTGATTGAGGTCGGTCCTGGCACAGTGCTTCAAGGCTTGTTCAAGAGAATGAGCGCAACCATCGAGTTGTCAAGCGCGGCAATATAATGAGACACAAATTTCTGACACCGGTCTATCTGGCTGTGGCGGTAGCTTTTGGCGTGCTGCTCGGCATCATCATAGCGCGTTCCAACGACGCTGCCAACACCTTTATTAATAAGGGTGGCGATATGACGTTGGTAGACAAGGTGTTTTATCTCATCGAAAATGACTACGTCGACACTGTCAACATCAACAAGTTACAGGTTGAAGCAGTGAACAGCGTCATCGACCTGATGGATCCGCACAGCGAATATTTCGAGCCCGAGGTACTTGAAGAGGTGACTGAGGACTTGCAAGGCAGCTTTGAAGGCATTGGCGTGACGTTCAGAATCGAGAAAGACACCGTCACCATCATCAGTACCATCAAAGGCGGACCGTCGGAGAAGTGCGGCATAATGGCAGGCGACAGAATCGTTTACGTCGGTGACAGTCTCATCGCTGGAAAGAACATTAATAACAACAAGGTGATGAAGATGCTCAAGGGGCCGCGCGGCACCAAGGTCGACGTGAAGATTTTCCGTCGTGGCGTAACCGATTTGATTGATTTTACTATCACACGAGGTGTGATACCTACATATAGCGTCGATGCGGCGTATATGCTCAACGAGACGACCGGTTACATCAAGCTCGAGAAGTTCATCGCGACCACACACAAGGAGTTTGTCAACGCTGTGAAGAAGCTTCAGAAGCAAGGCATGCAAGAGTTGGTTTTCGACCTTCGCGGTAACGCCGGAGGCTACTTGTCGGAGGCTGTCGACATCGCTGACGAGTTCTTACCCAAAGGCAGTCTCATCGTATACACACAAGGCGAGCACCGTAGCAGACAGTATATCTTCGCGCGCCGGCATGGCATGTTGGAAGACACACCGGTGAAGATATTGATCGACGAAGGCTCGGCGTCAGCGTCAGAGATAGTGGCCGGCGCGCTTCAGGACAACGACCGTGGAACTATCATCGGACGCCGCTCATTCGGTAAAGGCTTAGTGCAGGAACAGTTCGACCTCGGCGACGGCGCTGGGTTGAGACTCACCGTGGCACGTTACTACACCCCGACAGGACGCTGCATACAGAAACCGTATGACGGTGACAGGGAGAAATACATCCTCGAGGCTTACGACAGATACGACTCAGGCGAGATGTTCAGTGCCGACAGCATCCATTTCGCCGACTCACTGAAATACGTCACACCAGGTGGCAAGACCGTGTACGGCGGCGGTGGCATCATGCCAGACGTCTACGTGCCGTTGAAACAAGACTCGACAGAATATTTCTTCAACAAGATCGTCAATGCGAGCATAGTGTTCCAGTACGCTTTCGATTATTCCGACGCACATCGCGAGGAGCTTTTGAAATACGGTGACGAGAAAAATTTCGACAAGAAGTTCAAGTTCACTGACGCCATGTGGGACGAGATTCTGAAAGAGGCGCAGAAAAAGAAAGTCACAGGCACCGACGAGCAGAAGGCAGTGGCGAAAGAGAAGGCGAAAATACTCGTGAAAGCTTATATTGCAAGGAACATTTTCGGTGACGAAGCGTTCTATCCGTTGTATCAGCCGATGGATGAAATGTTGAAAGAATGTTTAAAAAATTAATTTTTTGTAATTTGTAACAAAAAAAAGTGTATTTTTGCACCCCGAATTGGATAAAATGAAGAAGGAGGACAACATATTCACGATTCCATTGGCAGGCTTGCCGTTCGGACATACTGATTATCAATATGTTATAAACGACAGCTTCTTCGAAGATAGAGACTATTCGGAGGTGAAAAAAGGAGTTGTGAACCTTCATTTAGGCGTCGAAAAGATGGAAACGATGTTCGTTTTGACGTTGAATTTTGAAGGAAAGGTGGTTCTTCAGTGCGACAGATGCGGTGATGACTATGAGCAGGGCATAAAAGATTCGGCAGAGATTTACCTGAAATACGGTGCCGAAAAAGACGACGAAGACGAGGATGTCATCATCATCACAAAGAACGACAGTGAGTTCGACTTGAGTGATTTAATTTACGAATACATCATTCTGTCGCTACCAATTCACAGAACGCACGACGACGAGAGTTTGTGCAACCAGGAAGTCCTGGCAAAACTGCACAACTTCTCTCAAGTCGAGGCGACACCCGAGGAGGAAGAGAATCCTTGGAAACAAATGATGAAAGATTTGAAAAGTAAAATAGATAAGTAATAATTAAAAAATAGTGTAAAATGGCACATCCTAAACGAAGACAGTCTCATACAAGAGGCGCGAAGAGAAGAACTCACTACACAGCTGAGGTTCCAACATTGGCAACATGCCCAACAACAGGCACAATTCACGTTTACCACAGAGCATACTACGTTGACGGCGACCTTTATTACAAAGGAAAACTCGTCATGGAAGGAGCAAAGAAATAATTAAACAAAGAAAATTTTTTTCATAATCTTTATATTGTTTTTCCCCGCCTTTCGTGTAAAGGTGGGGTTTTTTTAATTTTTTTTCATTAAAACTAAAAAAATAGTTACAACATTACAAAATAAGTTGTATATTTGCAGCGTTAATTACATAAAAAGATGCGATATGAAAGAGTTAACTAAGGCTGAAGAGCAGGTAATGCAAGTGATTTGGAAGATTGGCAGCGGTTTTGCCAACGAGATAATGGCGGCGTATCCGGAGCCGAAACCGGCGTACAACACTGTTTTGACCGTCGTGAGAATTTTGGAGAAGAAAGGGTTTGTGGCGCACGAGACATTCTGCAAAGCCAACCGCTACTACCCTCTCGTTAGCAAGGAGGAATATTCCGAAAGCTCATTGAAAGGGCTCGTTGAGAACTACTTCAACAACTCGTACCTTGATTTGGTTTCAGCTTTCGCGAAGAAAGAAAACTTCAGCATGGAGCAGATTGAGGAACTTAAGAAAATGATTGAAAATATTAAAGAATAATGGCAACAAGTATCATTTCAATAGCAATAGCAGTCGCAGTGCTGTGGATAGCGTACAGAACGCTGTTCATTAACAGTAACCGACTGGTTTTCAACCGCGCGTTTCTTATCATAGCACTCGGTTTCTCGCTGATTTTGCCGGCGGCGGGCGTTTTCATCGGGAAAAATATGCCACAGATTAACAGTTACAAACAAAATCTGTTCCAAGGCATCATGCTCGACGAGGTTGTTATCACCGCCGACGGTGTGACGATTAGCGTTCCAACAGAAGTAACAGCCGATGACATAGCGGTAGCTTCAGAGTCTACACATAGTTTTGATATCTGGAAATACATTTGGATAATATATATAATAGGTGTAGGCGTGATGACATTGCTTTTTATCATAAAACTGGCACGCTTAGCCATCGTCATCATCCGCTCACCGAGGAAGAAAATGTCTGGATATACCGCTGTTTTCACAGGCAAGGAGCACGGCTCATATTCATTTTTCAACTATGCTTTCTTCCCGAACGAAAACGTGAGCGCTGAGATTGTACGGCACGAGATGAGCCACATCGCACACCATCATTCTGCCGACATCCTTTTCGTGGAGCTGATGATGATTTTGCAATGGTTCAACCCATTTATCTACTTGTATAAGAGAGAGTTACAGAGTCTACACGAATATATGGCGGACAGAGATGTCGTCGCCACAGGTATTGACAAACAAAACTACATGATGTTGATTTTGCAGCAGTGCACGGCCGTCGATTTCAGCAACATGAGCAATAACTTCAGTTTTATATTAACCAAAAAAAGACTTAAGATGATTACACAAAACAAAAAAGCCAAGGGCGTGGTAATCAAGGCATTACTTACCCTCCCACTGTTCGCCCTGTTATTGTTCGCGAACTGCCAAACAAACGGTCAAAACAATAAACCGACAGAAAAAGCTGAGGCCGAAAAAACTGTGGATACTGGAAAACTTACAAATTTCAAACTTTCTGACGGTTGCATAGTATCGTTCTCCGATCCGTTTGAAATCACTTTCAGCGATGAAGAAGCTGGTATTAGCAAGACGAGATATTATTTCAACCTCAACGACATTAAAAACGACACCACATTCATGATAGGTGAACATGAAATTGTCGCCGTTAAAAATCATGACGAGTACAACAGTTTGAGCGTCAAGATTGACGGTAAAGACTTAGACATTAATTTTCTTGGCGGAATTGTGAAAGACGATTCGGAGCTTTCCAGTGACCCCGATACGCCTGCGACATTCCCTGGCGGAGAATTTAAAATGGTAGAATATTTGAGAGATAATTTGAAATATCCGGAATCAGCAAAGAAAAAAGGCATCGAAGGCAAGGTTTACATTCAGTTTGTGGTCGAAAAAGACGGAAGCATCGCTGACGTCAAAGTCATGCGTGGCGTTTGCGAAGAGCTCGACGCTGAAGCTGTTAGGGTCATCAAGGCTATGCCTAAATGGAAGCCGGGGGAACAGGAAGGCAAACCTGTAAGAACAACCATGATGCTGCCTATCAACTTCAAGATTAATGGTGAAACCACCACAACAGCTCTTTCAGGAACGAAGTGGAAAGGTGCCGGCGAAGGCACAAAAGACGGCGTGAAATACGTCATGACAATGACCATGGACTTCTACAACAACAACGACGGCTTGTTTGTGATGAAGCTCACCTCACAGGAAAAAGGTAAAGAACCTATGGTGCAATTTGAAAACGTCGGTCTTGACTTCAAATACTCGTACGACGGCACGTCATCGGGCTCAATCCAGCCTAAAAACACCGATGGCAGCACCCTTGGAGGTGACACCCAGCAGCCTTACAGCTTCGTGGTGAAAGACGGTAAAATCATCGTCGACTTCTACGATTTCAAGGAAGACTGCGGAATCGAGAAGATCACTTTTAATAAGAAATGGAATAAGTAACGTTTAATTTTTAATGCCCTTTTCGAAATGCTCAACAGTACCCTGTGGTAGGTCGCATTTCTGCAAAGGGCATTAAAATTTTTAAAAACTAATGGTTAAATGCGTCCCACGGCATGCCGCTTGGCATCGGGGCAACCACTGTGATCTGTGTCTTCAATGTCGGGTGCTCGAAAGTTATCTTGTGCGAGTGCAGGCAGATTGACGCATCGGGGTTGGAACGCGGATAGCCGTATTTTAAATCTCCTTTGATGGGGCATCCAATATGAGCCAGCTGGCAGCGAATCTGATGATGACGCCCTGTAAGCAAATCTATTTCAAGAAGATAATAATTATCGGATTTGCCGACCACACGATAACGCAGGGTCGCGAGTTTCGCTCCGCTTGTCCCCTCTTTTACTATGTACGACTTATTCTGAGCCTCGTTTTTCACCATATAATCGTTGAGTTCGTCGGCGTCTTTCGGAGGACGGTTTTTCACGATGGCAAGATATGTCTTATGAAAGTTTCTGTCCTTCACCATGGTCGTCATGCGGCTGAGAGCCTTGCTTGTTCTTGCAAATATCACCGCTCCGCTGACGGGACGGTCGAGACGGTGCACAAGGCCTGCAAACACCTCACCCGGTTTGTTTTTCGTCTCTTTGATATACGCCTTCACGTCGTCGAGGAGGCAGACATCGCCGGTTTTGTCACCCTGAACGATTTCGGATGGCAATTTATTCACTATTATTAAGTGATTATCCTCAAAAAGAATGCGGTCGTTTATTTTCATAGTTAGGAGTTAGAAGTGAGAAGTTAGAAGTTAACTACTAACTGCTAACTCCTAATTTCTAACTGATTTTAGTATTGTTCCGAATCATTAGGGAATGTCACCTCTTTCACATCGGTGATGTAAGCTTGAACGCTATCTTTGATGCTGGAGTAGAGGTTGTTGTAGCGGCGCAGGAAACGCGGTGAGAAATCGTTGCTCAGGCCGAGCATGTCCTGCAACACAAGAACCTGTCCGTCGCAACCGTGACCGGCACCAATGCCGATGGTCGGGATTCTTAATGACTGTGACACCTCTGTCGCCAACGCTGCCGGGATCTTCTCAAGCACGATGCTGAACACGCCTTTTTCCTGTAAAAGGACAGCGTCTTCACGAAGCTTGTTAGCCTCGTATTCGTCTTTAGCGCGCACCACATACGTTCCGAACTTATTGATGCTCTGTGGAGTAAGTCCGAGATGACCCATTACCGGGATACCGGCGCAAAGGATACGCTCAACAGATTCGAGAATCTCGCGGCCACCTTCCATCTTCACGGCGTTGGCACCTGTCTCCTTCATGATGCGGATTGCCGACTCGAGAGCTTTCTTAGAGTTGCCCTGATACGTTCCGAACGGCATGTCGACCACCACCATGGCATGCGACACGGCACGCACCACCGAAGCACCGTATATTATCATCTCATCGAGCGTAATAGGCAGGGTGGTAAGATGGCCTTCCATCACGTTGGAAGCGCTGTCGCCAACAAGAATTATATCGATATTCGCCTGGTCGAGAATCTTCGCCATTGTATAGTCATACGCGGTGAGCATCGCTATTTTCTCACCTTTGTTCTTCATCTCCTGAAGCACGTGCGTCGTGACCAAAGAAGCGTTATGAGAAAGATACATTTTTTAAATTTTTTGCAAAAATAGATAAAATAATTGTATCTTTGCAGTTTGAAATATATTTAAATATGAAAAAATTATATTTGACAGTTTTAGTGTTGACCGCTTTTGTGTTGTTATCATGCAAAAACAAAGTCAATCTATATACCGACGACGGAGAGCACACTGTTGTTTACGCCATGCTTGACGCCAACGCTGACACAAACTACTTCAAAATCACCAAGAGTTTTATTGGAAACGTCAACCAATACGGCCATGATTATGACGCCAACAATTATCATTACGAAGATATCGATGTCAGATTTACAGGCATTTTTGAAGGCAGCAGCCACCCACAGACTGTCACTCTCGACACCATATCGATATTCGTTCCTTACGATGAAAACTCGACTTTCTACAGCGGTTGTTATCAAACCTATTATTATACCACGAAAACATTATTGGAAGGAAAAGAATACGCACTCGACATTTTCAGGAAAACAGACAGCGTGAACATTTCAGCCAAGACAAAGACCATAAATTCGTTCAGATTCAAAATGCCTCTGTCGTATCAGCAGCTTATTTTCACAGATGTTCCCACTGTCACAAAGACTGTTGAATGGAAAGTTGACGACCCTACAACATTGTTTAAGACGACTGCCGCATATTTTGAGATTAATGCGTATTTCCACTATAAAGAGTTGATGCCGGGCGCTACAGACACTGTACATCGTTCCATCAAATGGGGAATAGCATCAGGAGAAGCCGACAAATTCTATACCAACAGCAACAACGACTATTATTACGTAGCGCGTTATGCTCCTGCAGCGTTATACACACTGTTGAGTACCAATACATATCTGAAAGAAAACAGTCCGGCCGGAGTGCAGCGTTGGTTTGAAAACTTCGAGTTCAGAGTGGATGCCATCGGCGATGAGTTGTACAACTATTATCTCATCACGAATTCGACAAGCGCCATTCAGGACGTTCCGAACTACACTAATATTGAGAACGGCATGGGCATCATGTCGTCACGCATCTCAAAAAGCACTTCCAATCTTATAGGACAAATCACGAGACAGAAAATTGTAGAAGATTACCCGGATTACGGCTTTATCTACGACCCTAACAGATAGGGAAAATGACATTTTGTCATATTTTTTAGTTTTGGCATAATTTTTGTTCTGCCTTTGTCACAAAAATGACAAAAAAGTAAAATAAAAATATAGGAGAACAAAATTATGTCAAAAATCATTGGTATCGATTTAGGAACAACAAACTCATGCGTTTCAGTTATGGAAGGCAGTGAGCCGGTAGTTATTCAAAACAGTGAAGGACACCGCACAACCCCATCAATCGTGGCATTCACCGACAACGGCGAGCGTAAGGTCGGAGAGCCTGCAAAACGTCAGGCCATCACAAACCCGTTGAGAACCGTTTATTCAATCAAACGTTTCATGGGTGAGACTTACGACAAAATGCAGAGCGAGATTGGCCGTGTACCTTATAAAGTAGTAAAGGGCGGCAACAACACACCACGTATCGACATCGACGGCAAGCTTTACACACCACAGGAGATCTCGGCAATGGTGCTTCAGAAGATGAAGAAGACTGCTGAGGACTACCTCGGACAGCCTGTCACAGAAGCCGTCATCACGGTGCCTGCATACTTCAGCGACTCACAGCGTCAGGCTACTAAGGAAGCCGGCGAAATCGCAGGTTTGAACGTGCGTCGTATCATCAACGAGCCTACAGCTGCAGCTTTGGCATACGGCTTGGACAAGAAAAAGAGCGACGTGAAGGTTGCAGTGTATGACCTCGGCGGCGGTACATTCGATATCTCAATCCTCGAGCTCGGCGACGGAGTGTTTGAAGTGAAATCGACAAACGGTAACACCCACCTCGGCGGCGACGACTTCGACGAGAGAATCATCAACTGGTTGGCAGAAGAGTTCATGCACGACGAGAACATCGACCTCCGCAAGGACCCGATGTCACTCCAGAGATTGAAAGAAGCTGCTGAGAAGGCAAAGATCGAGTTGTCGGCCTCGACAGAGACAGAAATCAACCTGCCATACATCACGGCAACACAGGCCGGACCTAAACACTTGGTGCGCAAGCTCTCAAGATCAAAGTTCGAGCAGTTGTGCGACGACCTCATCCAGGCAACCATTGAGCCATGCCGTAAGGCATTACAAGACGCCGGCATGAGCGTGAGCGACATCGACGACGTCATCTTGGTCGGCGGTTCAACACGTATTCCGGCCATCCAGAACATCGTCCGCGACTTCTTCAAGAAAGAACCTTCAAAGGGCGTGAACCCGGACGAGGTGGTCGCAATCGGCGCTTCAATCCAGGGCGGCGTTCTGACAGGCGAAGTGAAAGACGTGCTGTTGCTTGATGTCACACCATTGTCACTCGGTATCGAGACCCTCGGCGGCGTGATGACAAAGCTCATCGAGAGCAACACCACCATCCCATTCAAGAAATCGGAGGTGTTCTCGACAGCTGTCGACAACCAGCCATCAGTGGAGATCCACGTGTTGCAGGGCGAGCGTCCAATGGCTAACCAGAACAAGACCATCGGCCGTTTCAACCTCGACAACATCCCGCCAGCGCCAAGAGGCGTTCCGCAGATTGAAGTCACATTCGACATCGACGCCAACGGTATCTTGAACGTGAGCGCAAAGGATAAGGCCACAGGCAAGACCCAGAGCATCCGTATCGAGGCATCGTCAGGCTTGAGCGACGACGAAATCAAGAGGATGAAGGCAGAAGCTGAGGCTAACGCCGACGCCGACAAGAAGGAACGCGAGCGCATCGACAAGATCAACGCTGCCGACGCCATGATTTTCAACACTGAGAAACAGCTTAAGGAATACGGCGACAAGCTGCCGGCCGACAAGAAAGGCGAGATTGAAAGCGCACTCGAGAAGCTGAAGACAGCTCACAAGGCACAGGACATCGCCGGCATCGACGCTGCCATGGCAGAGATGAACGGCATCTGGCAGAAGGCATCAGAAGAGATGTACAAGAACGCCGGTGCACAAGGCGGCCAGCAGGGACCATTCAACGGTCAGCAGGGACCACAGAATCCTGGAAACGGCGGCAACAACGGCGGTTCGGACCCGGATGTGACGGATGTGGATTTTGAAGAGGTGAAATAAGACGTTAGGCTCTAGAAAAGGATGTCGAAAAACGACATCCTTTTTTTGTTTTAGATAAAAATTATTTTTATCTTTGCCGCTTTAAAACTTACACTATGACAAGATATATCTTTGTGACAGGAGGTGTAGTCTCCTCCCTTGGAAAAGGCATTATTTCAGCGAGCATCGGCAAGCTGCTGCAGGCACGCGGATATAGCATCACCATACAGAAATTCGATCCATATATCAATATTGACCCGGGGACGCTCAACCCATACGAGCACGGCGAGTGCTACGTGACAGTTGACGGCATGGAGACAGACCTTGACCTCGGACATTATGAGCGTTTCACAGGAATCCGCACGACGCAGGCCAATTCGGTGACGACAGGCAAGATTTACAAAGCCGTCATCGACAAGGAACGTCGTGGCGACTACTTGGGCAAGACCATACAGGTGGTCCCGCATATCACCGATGAGATAAAACACCGCATTTTGCAGCACAACGACGAGGTAGACTTCGTAATCTCGGAGATTGGCGGCACCATAGGCGACATTGAGTCGGCACCGTTTTTGGAGGCCATACGTCAGCTGAAATGGGAGTTCGGCAACCGTGCAGTATGCGTGCATCTCACGTTTGTGCCATATCTGAGAGCCGCTGACGAGCTGAAGACAAAGCCTACACAACATTCCGTGAAGGAACTGCAGAGTGCAGGTATCCAGCCCGATGTGTTGGTGCTTCGTACCGAGAAACACCTCTCCGACAGCATCCGCCAGAAGGTGGCGTCGTTCTGCAACGTTGACCTCGAATGTGTGGTGCAGAGCGAAGACATGCCAAGCATCTACGAGGTGCCTGTCAGCATGCAACGTCAAGGTCTCGACTCAGCTATTTTACGTAAATTCGGCGTGCCGGTCGGTGAGACACCTAAGATGGAGTCGTGGCAGCATTTCCTTGAGCTGCAGCAGTCGGCAGAGAAGGTGGTTCGCATCGGGTTGGTAGGCAAATACGACCTTCAGGACGCCTACAAGAGCATCCGCGAAAGCCTTTCACTTGCTGGCATTTACAATCATGTGAAGGTTAAAATCGAGTTCATCAACAGTGAGAACATCACAAAAGCCAATGTCGCTGAAAAGCTTTCAAATGTCGCCGGCATCCTGATTTGTCCGGGTTTCGGTCAGCGAGGCATCGAAGGCAAAATCATCGCGGCGGAATATACACGCACACACGACATTCCTACATTCGGAATATGCCTCGGAATGCAGATGATGGTCATTGAATTTGCACGTAACGTGTTGGGTTACAAGGACGCACACTCCAGCGAGATGGCCGACACGCCGCATAACGTCATCGACATGATGGAAGACCAGAAGACCATCACTAACATGGGAGGCACCATGCGTTTGGGTGCTTACGGCTGCGAGTTACGCAAAGGCAGTAAGGTTGCTGAGATTTACGGCGAGCAGAAAATAAGCGAGCGCCACCGTCATCGTTATGAATTTAACAACCATTACAAAGACGAATACGAGAAAAACGGCATGCAATGTGTCGGCACAAACCCTGAGAGCAGCCTTGTGGAAATCGTCGAGATACCGAACCTGCGTTGGTACATCGGCACACAGTTCCACCCGGAGTATTCAAGCACGGTGCTGAAGCCGCACCCGCTGTTTTTGAGTTTTGTGAAAGAATGCAATAAATAGATTTATAATTCGTTCAAATTAAACCATTTAAAATAAATCATCCTATGAAAAAACTATTATTATCACTCATGGCAGGCTTGCTTATTCTCAGCAGCTGCAACAAAACCAACCAGTTTAAGGTAAAACTCAACCTTGAAAACGCTGACAATCAGACCGTTATCCTCGTCAAGAGTCTTGACGGCAAAAAACCGATTATCATTGACACTGCGGTCATAGCAGACAATAAAGCTGTGATTAACGTTGACTGTGACGAACCGCAAGCCTTGTATATCCTGGCATTCAAAGAGAAACAAGACCAGTTGCTTTTGTTCCCTGACAACAAGGATGTCACGGTGAAGGGCGATTTGGATAACTTCTTCCATATCGAAGCAACAGGTAGTGCCACACAAAATGCCTTCTGCAATTATCAAAAAGGACTTGTGCCATTCTTAGAGTCGTTTATCCCTCTCGAAGCCGCGGCAAATGAAGCTTACGACAACGACGACAGCTTGAAATATGAGGAAGTCAACGCCCAGATGCTTGCAATTTGGGACGAATATCACAACTATCAGTTCGACTATATCAGAAATAACCCTGACAACTTCCTGACACATTACATCCTCGATGAGTTGAAGACGGATATAGAGCTTGCCCAAGTGATAGAGTTGGCAGAAATCCTCACCGGCGAGTCTGTTTATCGTGACAACGTTAATAAATTTATCGAAAATAACATGCGTGTGGAACTCGGTCAGCCTTTCATGGACTTCACTTTGCAGACCGTCGACGGCAAAGATGTCAACCTCGCTGAAGTCATCAAGAACAACAAGGTGACGATGATCGACTTCTGGGCATCGTGGTGCGGACCGTGCCGTCATGAGAACCCTGTCGTGAAAGCGGCTTACGAGAAATATCATGCCCAAGGCCTTGAAATTGTTGGTGTGAGTGTTGACAGAAACGAGGCTGCATGGCTTCAAGCCGTTGAAGAAGACGCTCTTCCATACATCCAAGTACGCGACGTTGAAGGCGATGTCGCCAACGACTATGCTGTGGTTTACATCCCGGCAAACTTCCTCTACGACCAGAACGGCGTGATGGTTGCAAAGGGTTTAAGAGGCGAGGAACTTGAAGCAAAGTTAGCGGAGCTGTTGAAATGAAATCAATAATTGTAAAAACTGTCTTTGCTTTCTGCGTCTTGGCGATGACATCGTGCTCTATCATCAGAGCCCTGAAGACAGATGGCAAAAACGGTCCTAATGTCTATAGCTACAAAAAACGTGTAGTTGACACCATTGCCAACGGCGAGCAGACATTTCAGTTTCCAGTTGGCAAACGGGCTGACTGGATCGACACCCTGCATTTCTACAATTATCCGCCACATTGCATTAATATGACATTTTCGGATGCTATAGGCGAGAATAACAGAGAGCAGGGAGTGATAATCATACATAACGGCAGCATCGTTTATGAACAATACTGGGGCGATTTCTCAGCCGACACTTATGCGACCATATTCTCCATTTCCAAATCCATAACATCGCTGATGTGCGGCATAGCTGTTGACGACGGCTACATCCGCAGCATCGACGACCCGGTTACCGACTATCTGCCGGAGCTTAAGAAAAAAGACCCGATGTGGCAGAAACTCACCATACGCCACCTGCTCGACATGCAGAGCGGATTGGATTTCGACGACACATATGAGTTCACGTCATGGAAGGATCTCAAGATGCTTAACGCGATGGCAAAACTGAATTACGGGCACAACATCAGGAAACAGATCCGTGGTTTGAATTTCCGTTGTGAGCCGGGAACTCAGCGGCGTTACGAGAGCATGACAGCGGCAATTCTCGGTGTAGTTATCGAAAGCGCTTCCGGCAAACGTTTTGCCGATTATCTCAGCGAGAGAGTGTGGCAGCCACTCGGAATGGAGTGTGACGCCTTGATAAACATCGACAGTCGCAAGCACGACATGGCGCACACCTTCGGAGGCATCACGATGACTTTAAAAGACCTGGCTAAAATCGGCCAACTGTATCTTAACTACGGTATGTGGAACGGAAAACGTATCGTCAGCGAGGATTGGATTCGCAAAGCGTCAGAATATGATGCCAGCAACCGCGGATATCATTACAATTGGTATAACCTGAGCTATGAAGGCTTCCAAAAAGAAGAATTCCCGGGCTATTATGCATTTGGCATCTGTGCTCAGACGCTTTACGTCAATCCTCACAAAAACCTTGTCATAGTGCGAATGGGCACTACAAACAACAGCTGGGCATTTATTCCCGATGTGTTTGAAAAACTCAGCAACGTTTGGATTGAAGAATGATGTTATTCAAAAATGTTTTATATTTGCATGATAAATTATTCATGCTATGAAACATTTAAGATTAACGATTTTTGCGATAGTTGCTTTGTTTGCCTTCGGTTGGCAGACTGCTAACGGGCAAGAGACATTCACCAGCCCTGACGGGAAACTGGAGCTTCAGTTTGAAGTTAAAGACGGCGTGCCTTATTATGCTTTAAACCGCGAAGGAAAACCCGTCGTTTTGCCTTCTAAGATGGGCTTCACCCTCGAATGGCGCGACGATTTGGCACATGCTTTCGTGCTGAAAGACGTCAATCGCAGCACTTTCGACGAGACTTGGGAGCCTGTCTGGGGCGAGGAAGCACAGATTCGCAACCATTA
>JAGCFU010000015.1 GCA_017649945.1 Bacteroidales bacterium
TGGACCTGATGAGGAATGGCAATGGTTCATTGTCCAGTCGCCCAAGCCATCCTCGAAACCTTGTTCGATTACCTGGTCGGCGCGATTTTGCTGGACGTTAGCTCTCGTCACGCCTGTGAAAGCGAACAAGAACATCGTTAAGAATAGAAATACTTTTTTCATGATAGAAAAATTTAGTTAATAATATTGTTAATTTCTCAATTTTTCATTTTAACTCCAATAAGGAGCGTCACTTTTTAGGGTGACGTTCCTTATTATTAATAGGTGTTCTATTATTACTTTGTAACAGTTACGCGTTTCACGCTTGAACCGTTTTCGGTAATGATGTTTACCATGTAAACACCTGATTCGAACTTAGCCATGTCAATGACCGTCTCATCAGTATTAACATCCTGGTTGTAAACCACCTGACCCATTGTGTTGATGATGCTGATGTGCTTCATTGCTGTAGCGTTGATATGGAGGTCGCCGCTTGTTGGGTTAGGATAGATTGCATTGATGATAGCGTTTTCTTCAACTGACTCAGGCTGTACTGCATAAACAACTGATTCCGGGCATGACATGCCGTACTGTGCGTCAACGTAGAACACATAGTATGTATGCTCTTCATAGTCTTCAGCTGTAATAACTGCTGTGTTTGCTGTAACAGCGCCAACGATGTTGTCGATATCGTCAACAGCGATGTTGAATGCGTTAGGTGTGATTGAGCCTGTTGGAGTTACAGGAGCAGGACCACCAGCCTCGATGAATGCGCGGATCATGAATGTGTAGTTTAAGTCGTAGATAGCCATGTCTTCCCATGTTGCACCGTCGAGTGACACCCAGCGGCCGTTAGCGTCGCCTGTGTTAGCGCAGACTGCTGCAGGATATGTGGCACCGCTGCCGTTGTAGAACACAACCCAAACATTCTGTGCAGGATCGAGAGTGATAGGCTCTGCGAATTCAAATTCACGGAAGTCGTTTGAACCTGTCAGTGTAACATTGACTGAACCGAGAGCTGAGCCGGCTGGAGCTGATGTGCCGCCCTGGTAGATAGATGCTGTACCTGTCATGGCCATGTAGTCGTAAGTTGCAACCTTTGTGAGGCTTGTGCCGTCGTAGCTACCTGCAGGAAGCATGATGCTCCACCAGAAGTTACCACCACCTGTACCGATAGCGTCTTCGTTTACACCGTTGTCATAGTAGTACCAGTCACGTGTCATAGGTGTTGCTGCGCCGAAGCCTTCGCCAGCGTTCATCACGTTGTTGTTGGCAACGAAGTTAGTAGTCTTAACATCATTGCTCATGATGCCCATGTTAGGCTGGTTCATACCCTTACCGCCAGTGATTGTTACGTCAACACCGTCGTTTGAGCCGTACATCGAAACTGTGAATTCGTATGTGTGACCACCTTCGAATACATAGTCATCGTAGCGACCGCCAACATTACCGTTAGCTGCTGCAATCCAAATACGATCGCCTGGAGTTGGGTTGGTGATGCACCAATCGTATGTACCTGCAGGGATTGTGATTTCGACTGTACCGTCGAGAACCATGTTGCTTGTTGTGCAGTTACCGTCAGCGTTGGTTGGGATCTTGTGGCTGAACTGAGCGTATATACCCTCATTGCCTGAGCAGTTGGTGCTCAATGCGCCTGATGTAGGAATTGTTGTGCCATAGAGTGAGTGTGTGTTGTCGAGCAACATCTGGTAACCTGTACCGTCACCCCAAACGTTGTGAGCTGTCAACTTAACGACAACGTCACCTGTTGGAGGTGTTGGAGGTGTTGGAGGTGTTGGTGTGCCGCCATTCCATACGAGGACGACGTTCATGTCTGCGCTGGCCTCTTCGTCAACGTGGAGGTCTTCGACCTGTGTTGCAACGCCTTCGCAACCTGTGTATGTGAAGTTTGTTGTGACGTAAGCACTCATACCTGTTGAGTAGACAACTGCTACGCCGAATGTGTATGACTGGCCGACTGTGAGGTCTTCTTCTTCAATCTGCACGAAGTTGTCGGTTGTCTCACCATAGTAAACACCATCAATCTGCATGAAGTATTTCTCTGGAAGTCTGTCAACAGGAACAACTGGAGTCCACATTGCATAACCTGTGCATGACACTGTGAGAACGTCAACTGGCTTGAATATCTCTGTCAATGTTGCATTGATTGTTGTTTCGTCCCAGATGCTGACTTCTCTCTCAGCATAGTCTGAAGTGTAACCTTCGAGGGCGACTGTCACAACGTAGTTACCTTTGTGGAATTCTGGGAATACCAATGTACCTGTTTCATCAAATTCACCTGCGAAGACGATATCCTCGAAAGTATTTGTCATGATGACTGTTGCGCCTTCTGCTGTACCTGCTGCTACAAGAGCGTTAACAGTGACTGTTGTCTCCATATCCTTTGGAAGGATGTTAGACCATGTGATAGGAGTTACAGGGTTGTCGTTGCCGCCGCCGCCACCAGGAGTGATGTCGAGCATGATAACACTCTTGTTTGTTGTAACATAACCGGTAACACCAGGAGTTGTCGGGTTATACACTGTACCGTCACGATAAGCATAAATAGCTTGGTTGCCGTTACCAGTCATAACAACGCTGGCAGCGCCGCTGCTCCATGAACCTGTAACATCCTGGAAGCAAATAACCAGGTTACCATTGCCACTGTAGTTGAATGGAGTGTTGAGAGCAATTGCTGTCTCGACAGGGCTGCTAATGCCATTGGCCAAAGTGAATGAAGCAACCATATCACTGTCTGTCATACTCACCCATGCGTTACCGTCAGCAAATGTAACTACGTCAGCTTCCTTCATGTAAACGTTGATGTTACGAGCGTATGAAGAGCTGTTCTTCAGCCACATAGTGAGCGTGTTGATTGTACCTGCCATACCGATTTCGTCAGCAGTGTAAATCTGCTCTGTCAAAGAATACTCATACAATGAGTAAGTCGGAAGATAACTATTGGTGGTGGTTGCTGTAGGATCACCAATCACAATCTCATCGCGGTTGCCACCCTTAGCCTCGATTGGAGTAGGATAGACAGCCTGAACACCATACTGATAGAGACCTGGTTCAACGTTGTTCCAGTCGAAGTCTGCATAGAGTGTGTCGGTGTAACCGTCAACGAGCATCACTGAGTCAGCCGGGACGATTTCATTCTCTTTCAAGATAGCTTTTCTGTACACTGCATAGTGATCGAGTAAACGAGATTTGCTGCCGTCGCTGAGTTCGACATCGTCAACGCACATGATGTACTGGTCATAGCAGTTGAAGTGACGGATAGCGATGTACTTCTGGCCTGCGTATGCGCTGAGGTCAACTGTGTAGTTGTACCATGTACCGAGTTTAGCACCGTTGCCATCGCGTGATTCGCGACCGCCATTAGCACCCTTCTTGCCTGTCAATGTCCATTCCTGAACCATTGTCCAAGTGGTTGCGTCGTCTGAAACTGCAACGCCGAAGTGGTCAGCCGGATAGCTTGCGTCTGTTGCTGCTGCCCAGAATGACAATGTTGAACCGTTAGCAATATTCTGCTGTCCCATTACGAGATATTCGTCTGGGTTGAGTGCGCCTGCACCATTAATATATGAACCACTGCAGATAGCGTTTGTACCTGTACGGTACCAGTCAAGTGTCAAGCTTGCATAGTATGTCCAAGTTGTTGGAATAGCGCTTGTCAGGCACCATGTGTAACCGTCGTTGTTAGCGTCAACAACTGTCCAGCCTTCCGGCATGCCGCCTTCGAAGCCTTCTGTGAATGTTGAAGCACTACCGCCTGAACCGCCACCGCTGATAGGTGTGGTGAGTGACCATGTCACCTTTGACATTGATGGGTCGATTTCTTCTGCGTAAACGCTCAGAACAGGTTTGTATTCCTCGTGGATGATGAAGTTAACTGTTTCTGTGCCTTCGTAAGCCACTGTTACAGATTCTTCTGCCATAGATGCCGGCTCCATACCTGCGTATGTAGCTACACCTCTATTATATATACCTGCTTTGACTGTTACTGAATAGTAACCATTGTCGTCGGTTGTTGTCTCGAAGTTGACATCATTGTCGAATTCGTCTTTACCATAGAATGTAACTGTTGCGCCAGCGAGTGGTTCATTGCCGCCCTGTTCTGTTGCAAGTGTAGTGACAGTACCTTCTAATGTTGCATAGCCAGAAACCTTAACTGTAACGATTGGAGTTGAGTGGATTGATTCGCCTTCATCGTAAACAGCTGTAACATTGATATCGTGGCCTTCCATGTTGTATGGGAGATTCTCGAGTAAGAACTGTTTCTCTGTAAGGAGAGCATCGTTAGCTTTCACATCGCCGTAGTAAACGTTGAAGCCCAAGAAAGCACGGTCACCCTTAGCGTCACCGCAAGTGAAGGTCACTTTTGGTAAGAAGTCACGCTGGTTGAATGTAACGCCAGCCAGTGATGAGCTGTTGTAACCTGATGCTGATGCACCTGTTGCTGCAATACCATAGAATGATGCTGACTTATAGTTGCCATTGACTATCTCCTGGATACCGACGAGGAGGTTACCGCCGCCGTATGTGTAAGGCTCGTCAAGAGCGATTGTCATTGTTGTACCTGTACCATCGAGATAGCCTGTGTAGCTAATCTGTGCGTTTGTAGCTGTGTAGTATGATGACAATGTTGTAGCGTCAACTTCCTGGAAGTAAACCTGGAACACGTCTGGTGACCATGGTGCTGATGCAGGTGAGCTGAGGTAGAATGTCAATGATGTGATTTCACCACCTTCCATCTCTTCAAGCATTTCAGCAGGATAGATCATTTCACTTCTTGTGTAGTAGTCGCACCACAAACCGTAAACAGGAACGTATGAGCTGGTTGCTGTACCGTCAGCCACTGTGATTTCACCTGTGAAGCCACCTGTACCGCTGCTGTGTTTCCATTTAATTAAGGTGCTTTCATCTGTGAAGATTTCTTCTGCTGATGCTGTAACGTTGTTAGGAGCGGTCAAAGCTGTTGTGAAGCCCCAACGTGGACCTACTTGTACGCCATTTGAGTTTCTTACTTTAATCTGCCAGAAATACTGTGTATTTGCGACGAGACCTGTAGCTTCAAATGAACCATAGTTTTCGTCAACAACAGTCCAATCCAAAGCCACTGGTGTGTTGGTTGGTGATGTGCCGAAGAGCACTTGGTACTCTGCTGCGTTCTCGCCACCTTCCCATGTGAGTTCGATGCTGCTGCCATCAACACCTGTTGCTCCGTCAGCAGGAGCGATGTTTGTGATTGCTGTTGGAGCAGGCATCTCTGTTGCATAACCTGAAATTGTTGTGATGTTATCGCCAGCAACGATCATGTAGTAATCACCGGCAAGGAGGATTTCGTCTGTCAAAGTGCCATTATATGTCATAGCGACTGGTTCGACTGCCATTGTCGGGTGGAAATCAAGAACCTTGTTATAGATACCGATGAATGTACCGCCTGACACAGAGAACCAAGAGTCTTTTGCAAGTGTGAATTGGTAGACAGCGTCTAATGCTGTATGCTGCTCGTAGCCAAAGTAGTTAGCGTGGAGGTCAGCAGGTGTTTCATCGAAACTAGCCGGATTGATGGTCTTTGCTGTCTCAACGATATCAGCTTCGCCAGCCTCATAGAATGTAGCTGTAACAGGAACCACTGCAATGTCTCTGCTGTTTTCAACATAGAACAATGTGAACTGTTCTGCATAATCACCAGCTGCTGCGTTACGATTGATGTCGATTTCAACAACGAAGTCGTTTTCAGCTTCGAGAACGACGTTGTCGATTTCTTCGCTCATCACGAAAGCGTTGACACCGGCTGTGTTGCTCATGTTACCTGTCATTGTAACTGCATTCTCCAAACCGTTGTGGATTCTCATTGTCATAGGCTCCATCCAACCGTTAGTTGGTCTGTAAGCGAGTGCTACCGGGTTAGGAGTGATAGAGACTCCTTCTGTTGGAGGCACTGGACCTGAACCTGACTCATAGTAGAAAGTGGTCTTAGGCAGGAAGTCCCTCTGTGTAGCAGTAATACCTGACAAGGAGCCGTAGTTGTAACCTTGAACTGAAGCGCCAGCGACTGATTCGCCAGCCCATGTAACGCTCTTGTAATTACCGGTTGTTATATTGTAAACACCGATAAGAAGGTTACCGCCCTGGTATGCGTAAGGAGCATTGAAAGTGATTTCCATCTCACCTTGTGTACCATCGAGAGTACCTTCATAAACAACTGTACCAGGACCGTAGAAATCGCTGATTGTTGCGTCTGCCACTTCAGCGACAAAGACTTGCCATGTGCTAGTCCAAGCCTCAGCAGCTGGAGATGAAGGATAGAACTTAATGCTATTAATGGATGCGCCGTCCATTTGAGCCAATTCAGCTGCTGGATAAACCATTTCGCATTTCAGATAAGCGTCGGCGTAGAAACCATAAACAGGAACGTTGCCATTTGTAACTGTTCCGTCATGAACTGTGATTTCGCCTGCTACGCCACCACCACCGCCACCGGCTGTGATGTCGAGAATAATGTTAGCACGATAGTTCTGGGTATAAGTAGTACCTGTGTATGAACTCATATCATATGGATCTGGATCCGCGCTGTCACTATGACCTGAAATAAGTCCACCCTCTACGACTGTGTAGTAGAAGTAACGAGTTGAATAGCCACTTGTTTTTTCGTGCACACCAATCATCAAGTTGCTTGTTCCATCATAAGCAAATGGAGTGTCCAATGTGATTGTTGTCCATCCTGGCTGGAATGTAATTGAACCACTGTACACAAGGTTACTGGCAGTTACAGATTCGAAATCTGTACCACTAGCAAACTGAGTTCTTTCAACATTCTTCATGAAGATATCGAACTCGCTGGTGAAATCAGCGGCGGTCTCACTCATGTTGAAACTGATAGAGTTAATTGTACCGGCCATTCCAATTTCGTCAGCAAGATAAACCTGCTCAACGAAAGAGTAGCCCCAAAGTGAGTTAAATGGAACATAGTACGAGGTAGCAGTACCATCTCCAATCACCACTTCGTCTGCTCTAAGGAAGCTTGTGCTTCCGAATAAGAGCACCATCAAAAAGAGAATAAGTTTTTTACTCATAATTTGAATGATTTTGTTAATAAAATTTGTTAATTGTCTTCTATTTTTAAAGTTTTTAAACCTTTTTCAATTATTTTTAACTCGCAAATATACGGACTTTTTTAATACGCGCACGCATTTTTTTCATTTTTTTATCAACAGACCTGCAAATTTTTTATCCGACGTGTATATTTTCCTTCACGAGTTTCATGATTTTTTCCTCGTCGTTACCCAGTTCTGCGCGCAGATTTGCGTCGTTGAAATTTCTCAGATATTTGATGAGGTAATCGATGATATTGTCAGAGAATACGCCCTTTGCAGTGTATATGGCGCGGTCTTTTTCGAGTTCTTCGGCGGCTCTCACGCATGAGTCTGGAAGCTGTTCGAGTGCTTCTGCCACGGCCTTGTTTTTGTCGTCGTGTATGTTCACACCCAATCCGACATAAGTTTTCTCCGCCACTTTGAGAGCGTCGGGGTGTTCCATACCGTAGCGTGCCGCGGCGCACAATGCTGCCATGAGCAGATAGAGGTCGGCGCAACCGTCGGAGGCACGCCATTCGAAAGTCTGCTTGTCGCTGAAGTCACGGTTCGACGGTTTTTCCACCGGGTTGGCGTCGGCGAGCATGTCTTTTCCGTTGTTGATCCATCCGAGAGGCACACGCACCAAGGCGCTGCGGTTTGAGAACGACCAGCAGAGCGATGTAGGAGCCTCCTGATGAGGCACTAAGCGCATGAACGACAACGGGTTAGGATTGCCGAATGCCGGCAGCGAGGTGCCTGCCATCATATATCCGGCGATGGCTTTCTTGGCATAGTCGGTGAGTTCTCCGTTTTTCACCATCACGCTCTTACCGTTCTTGGTGAACTTGCAGTGTACGTGCAGACCGCTTCCGGCCTTGCCCACGGTGATTTTCGGAGCGAAGGTGATAGTGACGCCGTACTGGTATGCCAGCTGACGCATAATCCATTTAGCCACAACGAGTTGGTCGGCTGCGTCTTCGATATTTGTAGGTAAAAACTCTATCTCATTCTGTTCATAAATCTTGCCGTCTTTGGTGAAGTTACCCACTTCCGAGTGGCCATATTTGATGAGGCCTCCTGCCTGTGCTATGAGGCGCATTGCCTCCACGCGGTAGTCGGTGAACTTGTTGAACGGGGCGCTCTCGTGATAGCCTTTCTGATCGGGCACTTCATAGGTTTCTTCGTCATCAGCGATGATGTAGTATTCGAGCTCGCCCATGGTCTCCATCTTGAGGCCTGTGGTTTTCTGGAACACTTGGTGTGCCTTGTGAAGGATGTACTCCGGTGAGCTCTCGAACGGTTCTCCGTCGCGGTTGTAGAACGAGCAGAGGATGTCGACTGTCGGGATCTCTGTGAACGGGTTACGGAAGGCTGTTCTGAACTTCGGCATCACATAAAGGTCGGATTTTCCTGCCTCGATGAACGGGAACAGGCTTGAGCCGTCGACGCGTTCTCCTGCCGAGAGGATGCTGTCGAGATGTTCGTAGCTGTGAATGACGAAATTGAGGGTTTTGAGTCTGCCGTCCCAGCCGCAGTAGTGGAAATTGATAAATTCAACGTTGTTTTCCTCGCAATAGCGGATGATGTCCAGCTTTGTAAACTCTGCTGCCGGTTTTTGCAGATAGCTCACCAGCAGATTGGGATTCATTTGAATTCTTGCGTCCATAAAAATGCAAAATTTTTTATTATTTTTATTTAAATTTTACAATGTGAGTTGGACTTGCAAAAATACGGCAAAAAACTATACGAAAAACATTTTTTTCAACATTTTATCAACAATTTAGCCATTAGCTGTTGGCCATTAGCATATGCTAGTGGAAAAATCTAACAGCTAATGGCTAATAACTAACGGCTTTTATAAAGCTCCAGCAGGCGGCGGGCTCCTTCGTAGGCGCTCATGCGTTTGTTTTCAACGTCATTTTCAACGAGTTTGAGCATGTCTTTCACGAGGGAGTTCTCATAGAAGTTCGATTTCAGGGTGTTTTCGATGGTGTCGAGCATCATCTGTACATCCTGACGTGCGCGTTTTTCGTCGAGATATCCTGAATTGCGGATGTTTTCCACGTGGTTGAGCACCATATTCCACACTTCAGTCACGTTGTAATGTGTCACAGCGGAGCATGTGGCCACCTTCACCTCTTGTCCCGACTCAGAAGGAGGGAACAGATGTACGGCGTTGCGGATCTCAGCGGCTGCACGTTCGGCACGGGCAACATTGTCGCCATCAGCTTTGTTGACGACTATTCCGTCGGCCATCTCCATGATGCCTCGCTTGATGCCTTGCAGTTCGTCGCCTGCGCCTCCGATGAGTACCAGGAGGAAATAATCGACCATGGAATAGACGGCTGTCTCGCTTTGTCCGACGCCCACTGTCTCGACGATGATAGTGTCGAAACCGGCGGCTTCACAGAGGATGATGGCTTCGCGAGTCTTGCGTGCCACACCGCCCAATGTTCCGGCTGATGCCGACGGTCTGATGTAAGCGTTACGTTGTTGTGACAGATCCTCCATTCTTGTCTTGTCGCCCAAGATAGAGCCTTTGGAACGTTGTGAGCTCGGGTCGATGGCGAGCACTGCTATGCGTTTGTTCTGCCTGCACAGCTCCATGCCGAGAGCCTCGATGAAGGTGCTTTTTCCGGCTCCTGGCACGCCTGTGATGCCAAGACGAAGAGCCTTTCCGCTATATGGGATGCACTCCGCTATTATTTCCTGTGCGAGTTTCTGATGAAGAGGCAACGCGCTCTCTATCAAGGTGATAGCCTTGCTCAATATGGTGATGTCGCCGGCAAGAATGCCATCGACGTAATCTTTCAAAGGAAGCAGCTTCTGACGGCTAAGCATCAGACGCTCAAGGGCTTTGGGGTTAACCTGCACTGCAGGCTGGTCGCTGCCAGTAACCTGCAATGCAGATTCCCATTCGTGCTGCTGATTTTCAAAATGTTCATTTTCTACCATGTGGCAAAAATAAACATTTTTTCGTCACGAAATATCTTTTTAGTCAAAATTAAATCCTATACCGACCGACAGTTGGTAGATATCTTTGAGATTTGAGCTGTTGAACATCTCTGTGAGGCCCATTCTCGTAAAGAGGATGACACCGTTGTATCCCACTTGGAACAAGGCGTTCAGGCCAATGGCGTTATAATCCAAATCATCAGCGATTTTGTGTTTTGCGCCGCCGTATCTTGCAAACGAGCGCATTCCGAAACGCCATTCAAACTCAGCGCCTGCAGAGAATGTCAGAGGGCTGCGGTTGACGTTGAACTGCAACTGCATCGTCAACGGGATGCGGAGGCTCCAATAACGCAGGAATGACTTGCCCGTGCCGGTGTACTGACCTTCGGTGTATTCTGACAACGGCATCATGGTAGCGTTGCCGTCCTGCATCGCCAAGACATAGTCATGTAAGAAGAAATTGTAGCTGTTGCTGATTCCCAAAGCCGTTGCCATTCCGAAATGTCCGTCTTTGGTGCAGAAGATGGTTGTCGAACTGTACATGCCCCATTCAAATGATGACGAGCGCTGGTGCATCTGTGCGAAAGTTCCGAACGCGCCGTCGGTCATCTCAAGATGTGAGAAATACAGATTCGGGAACGGGTTTTTGAGGTCGTTGTTGAACCATCTTGTTTTCGACTTCACAACTGTGGTGCTTGTCTCTTCCTTGACAAACTCTTCGTCTTTAGTTGTATAGGAGAAGATTCTTCTACGCACGTTGTCGTTAGGTTTTCTGAGATAATTGCTTTCATAAATAGGGTCGTTTGACACTCTTTTGCCGTTATTTAATTCAAAGACCTTAATTTTGATTTCATTTTCATTGTCG
Source organism: Bacteroidales bacterium (assembly GCA_017649945.1). Classification (GTDB taxonomy): domain Bacteria; phylum Bacteroidota; class Bacteroidia; order Bacteroidales; family F082; genus Limimorpha. The sequence continues at coordinate 10,885 of JAGCFU010000015.1, forward strand.
TTAATCTTAATCTCATGATTGTTGATAACGACTGTTGTGTCAGCGCTCTGCGCTAACATTCCGACTGTTGCAAGCAGTATGAAAACTGCTAAGATTGTAAATTTTTTCATATTGTAAAATATTTGTTCACTTTTAGAACGCAAAAAAATAAAAATTGCTGCATCCTTTTACAAAAAAAATTACTATTTAATTATTGTTTTTACAATAACTTTATATTATTGATTATAAAACTCCAATACTTTCACCCTATAAAGGAACTCATATTTAGCTTGAAGCATCTCGCTTTCCGATTTGAAGAGGCGGTTTTTGCTTTCGTTGAGTTCCAGCAGTGTAGCTTTGCCGGCGTCGAAGCTTTCGTTTGAGAACCTGTAAGCCACTTGTGCGGCCTGGAAAGTTTCCTCTGCAGCCTTGTATTTCTGTTCAGCGGCAAGAGCGTTGTAGAAGGCCTGCTGTATCTCTTTTTTGAGTTCCTTCTTGGCGCTGTTTATCGCAAGCTCCTGGTTCTGAATCGACAGTTTCGTTTCCTTGACCTTATATTTTGTCTGCATTGCGTTGAAAATAGGCACGCTCAGCCTTACGCCCAACTGTGTTCTGCCGTTGGTGCTCATCTGGTCGGAGAACGGCTCGTTAACCTTGCTCGACGAGTAATAGTAGTAGCCGTTAGTGTAACCGGCGAAGAAGCTCACCGACGGATACCATGATGATTTTGAAGCCTTCACGTCGTAATAAGCCTTTTCGAGACGCATATTGGCAGCTTCCATCTGAGGCTGGTGAGTCAACGCGAATTCATACGTTGACTCCTGCGACGGCAACTTTTGAGAATCCAGAGGCGTGAAAATCTCCGGCGACACTACATCGAAGCCATCGACACTATCAAGCTCGAGAGCCTGAACAATATCTAAAATACTGAGCATCAAATTGTTATTAGCTTGAACAAGTGTTGATTTGGATGTTGCAACCTGCGCTGCGCTCTCGTAGACATCAGACTCCGGCACCTTACCCAACTCAAAGAGCTGCCTAGTTTTAGCATGCTGTTCTTCGCTGAGTGTCAGCTGTTTCTCGGCGATAGCTTTTAGTTCCTTATTATAAACCACTTGCATGTAATACGACATTATGAGCAGTTTCAGGTCGTATTTTGCAGCTTCGAGGTCTTTTCTTGCAGCGTTCATCTCCAACCTGCTGGATTTCGTGCTGTTATAGAGGTACAATCCGTTGAAAAGCGGCATTCCAACTGATATTCCGAACGACGTGGACGCTGAGTTTTCCGATACATAGACGCCATTGGCTGAAGGCGATTGTCCGAATCCGAAACTCTCGCTTGCGTCGGCGCTCACTGTAGGAAGCCAGGCGTTTTTCGATGCCTTGTATTGGTACTCCGCCCTATTTTGATTTACTATGCTTTTCAATATCGTAACGTTATGCTCGATGGCGTAGTCGACGCACTCGTCCAAGGTCCAGACTTTCTGCGCCCGACTTGTAAGAGATAATGTTATTATTGAAATTATAATTATTATTTTTTTCATAGTATTTAATTTTTTCTTTTTTCACGCAGATATCGCAGAAATCACAGATTTTGTTCGTTCTTTATATGCGAGTTCTGCATGGGATTAATTATATATCTCATTTCCTCTGATCTTATCTCCGGCGTTGAGACCTTCGGTGATTACGATGTTGACGCCATCGGAGAGCCCTGTTGTCACCGAGGTTTTCACATTGTCTTTATATACAAATGTGCTGTCGTTGCTGTACACTATGCAGCTTTCGGGTACTGTCACGGCGTCGACAGCCTGTTCGATGATGATTTCACCGTTGGCACTGTAGCCTGCGCGCAAGGTGACACCTTCCGGGATGATAAGCCGAGCCTTCATCTGGAAGAACACCGCTCCGCTTTCTGAAGTACCTTTCGGCGCTATATATTCCAAAATCGCGTCGAATCTCTTGTCGTTCATGGCGCCGATAGTGATTTCCATAGGCATGTTCTCGCTGATACGTCCGACCTCTGTCTCATCCATCTTACCCACAAAAATCATGTCATGCATATCGGCGACTGTCGCTATTGTTGTTCCGTCGTTGAACGTGTTGGAGTTTATGACGCTGTTTCCGACCTTCACCGGGATGTCGAGAATCATGCCGTCGATGGTGGATTTTATTGAAGTATTGGTGTATTCAGAAGCGTTTTTCGAGATACCTTCCTTCACGATGTTGAGCTGGTCGAGAGCGTTGCTGTAGTTTTCCTGCGCCTGAGCATACTCCAACTGTGACTTCTCGAACTCTTCAGTGGCTATCAAACCCTTGTCTTTCAACGTCTTCTGACGGTTAAACGTCTTTTCTACATTGTCAAGATTGAGTTTGGCGAGTTTCACCTGCGACTCCATGGATGCGAGGCTGCTCACATCAGGGATGATTTTCACCACAGCGATGACTTCGTCTTTTTTCACCATCTGACCGGCTTCCTTGTAAATTTTCGAGATGATTCCGGAAACTTGAGGCTTGATGGACACCTCATCACGAGGGTTGATTTGTCCTGTTATAACCGTTTTCTTCTGAATTGTGCCGATGGTTGCCTCCACCGTTTCATATTTCTTTTCCTGTGGCTTAGATTTCTTGAAAAGATACGAGAACGTCCACACTACTGCTGCGATTAACGCAATGAAAAACAATGTTTTAAATACTTTTTTCATATCACTCGATTTATTAATTTAATATTCAAAATTTAAAATTTAAAATTCATTTTTTGTCGTCATTTCGAGTTTGTCGAGAAATGACGGTTATTCCTCACGGATTGCGTCTATTGCCTTGATTTGTATCGCTCTTGTCGCTGGAAGCACACCTGCCAACAACCCTGACAGCACGATTATCACCGTTGCGGAGATGGCTGCTCCGAATCCAATCTGCGGGTCGATGAACATCACATTTTCTGAAGGCACATTTCCTTTAATTCCTGCAACAACCGCCATTATAGCCACACCTATTACCAATCCCACTATACCGGCTAAAATCGTCAGCAGCAGACTTTCGGCCATAACCTGACGGATGATGATGCTTGGTTTCGCGCCTAGAGCACGCCGCACACCGATTTCACGTGTACGTTCCTTTATTGTCACGAGCATGATGTTGCTCACGCCGACAACGCCGGAGAGCAATGTTCCGATACCAACAATCCAAATCAATATCTTTATTCCAATGAACAGATACTCAAACATGGTGAACAGCTGCTCGAAATCGAAAGACATGACAGCACCTTCGTCGGTTGGAGAGATGTCGTGACGTTCGCGAAGCAAAACCTTCACTTCTTCTTGCACTTCTTTTGTTTTAGAACCTCTTGCCGTGGTGAACATCATGAAATCAAACTTGTCACCTGTATTATAAGCCTTTTGCATCGTCGTCAACGGAAGAATCACCGTCTCGTTCATTGAACCGCTGATGTTAACCTGGCTATTATATGCCTGCACAACGCCAATCACCTGATAGTAAATGCCGTTTGCCTTAATCATCAAGCCTAACGGATTCTTGTCGATGCCGATTACGTCTTCGTAGACCTTCTTTCCGATGACGCACACTTTTCTCGCCTCGACGATATCCGTCTCGTTGATATAACGGCCATACAAGATTTTGCCGCGATCAATTTCATTATAATTAGGCAGCACTCCTTTCATGCTGAAATTGGCCCCTTTTGTACCATAAAAAACGTTGTTCTCTCCGTCGAAAGTCCATTTGCTTGATATAGGCGACACCATATCAACACCTTTGATTTTCTGCTTAATCGCCTCTATATCAGACATATCCAGTTGCCAATAACGACCTTTCTGATAACCTTTATATGCTTCTGTGGTTTCGCTTGGAAATATAAACGTCGAATTGGTTGCGAAACCTTCGATTTGACTGTTGAGACCGTTGTTGAAACCGTTGCCGCATGCCAGCAGAATCACTAGGATGAATATTCCCCAGAACACACCGAATGCTGTCAACAAACTTCTTGTTTTGTTTCGGGCGATTGTCTGCCAAATTTCGTTTATATTATCTACGTCGAACATCTTACCTATAATTCATTGCTTCAATCGGTTTAACCTTCACTGATTTCCAGGCCGGGGCGAAACCTGCCGCCACACCGCTGACAATCAACACCACCGTTGCCATCACAACGATTTGTATATCCACTGTAGGGTTGACAAACACCGACATTCCCATCTCTGAATTTGTGCCAGCACCACTCGCTTCCATAACCATGTTCACAATCTCCATCACACCGACACCGCAAATCATTCCGATATATCCGAAAATAGTTGTGATTACCAACGATTCCATGACTATTGAAAGCAAGATTGAACGCGGTTTTGCGCCGAGAGCCTTGCGTATTCCTATCTCGTTTGTCCTTTCCTTCACTGTGATTCGCATGATGTTACTCACACCGACGACACCGGAAATCAACATCGCGATGCCGATAACCCAGATGAAGATGCTGATTGTATTGAAAATCCTCATTGTTTCCAAAGAGTTGACCATCTGACTCTCAATCCAGACGCCGCGCTGCTCATCAGGAGAAAACTCATGCAAGGCTGCAAGTTTTTTTCTTACTTCCTTTGCAAAAGCCTCATTTTCCTCTTTAGTATCAAGACCTTTTGTTGTGAATATCAGTTGATAATACTCGTTCACATTGTAAATTGCCTGCAAAGTGGAGTAAGGAGCATATCCCATACCGCGCTCACCCCATGCATTTGCTTTGCAAACACCCACTACAGTAAAACTTAATCCATTGATATACACCGTCTTACCTATCATGGAAGTCTCTCCTGTTGTTCTAAGAAACTCTTTATTTGTATTTTCATCGATAATCACCACTTTTGACTTGGTTTTCATGTCGCGTTCATTGATGAAACGACCTTCGAGTATCTTTATTCCTTCAATATTCTTGTAAATCGGCTTCACGCCTTCGATATAGATGCTTCTCGATTTTTCGCTGAAGATGAGAGTGCCGCCTTTTGAGACTACAGGCGACACTTCATCGACTTGGTATAACGATTCAAGGAGTTGTATATCTTTGTTACTCAACATGATAAAGCGTCCGGCTTTATGTCCTTTGTAAGGAAGTTCGGTCGAGCTTGACCATATTGTATATGTGTTTTTGATTCTGTCGGCGAAGTTGCTTGTGACACCGTTTTTCAGTCCGTTGCCGGCAGAAAGCAGGATTATCAGCATGAAAATTCCCCACGAGATGGCAAATCCCGTGAGAATGGTTCTCAGCTTGTTGCGTCTGAGCGCCATGAAAATCTCCGACCAAAAATCTCTGTTAAACATTATTTTATTTCTTTTGTGAAATCCATTTTATCAGGGTCATTCTCCTCTATCGATTCTATCAAACCGTCTTTCAGATGCACGATTTTCCTTGTAAGGTTGGCTATTCCGCGTTCGTGCGTCACGATAACCATAGTGATTCCGGTTGCGTTAACCTCGCGCAGGATCTGCATCACTTCGGCGGATGTCTTGCTATCCAAAGCACCGGTAGGCTCGTCGGCGAGGATAAGTTTCGGTGACGTAACCAAGGCTCTTGCGATAGAGACACGCTGCTTCTGACCGCCAGAAAGTTCGTTCGGATAATGCTCAGCCCAGCCTTTCAATCCGAAACGTTCGAGATATTCCATTGCCATAGCGTTACGTTTCTTACGGCCTACACCTTGATAAAACAACGGCAACGCCACGTTTTCGAGCGCCGTTTTGAACGGAATCAGGTTGAACGACTGGAAAATGAAGCCTATGAGCTTGTTGCGGAATTCCGCCGCCTGATTCTCCGAAAGGTTCTTCACCAATTTTCCGGCAAGATAATAATCGCCTTCGTCGTAGTTGTCGAGGATACCTATTATATTTAATAAGGTGGACTTGCCCGAACCTGACGCGCCCATAATCGACACCAGCTCGCCCTCTTCCACGTTGAGGTTGATGCCTTTCAACACATGCAACGGCTGCGCTCCAAAGTACGTTTTGTTTATGTTTTCAAGTTTTATCATAGTGTACTACGTATCTAAGACACTGCAAAAATAGTAAAAAAATTTTACATACAAGAAAAAAATGAAAAATTTTTCTTGAAATGACAATTATATAACGTCAAGCGTTCTGTTTTGCTGCACAAACAGCAAATTTTATTTCAACGTTGCGTTTATGAGTTCCTCCATTTTCTCAAATGGCAGGTTTTTCTCGACAATCTTACCATTTGCATCGATGATAAGAGTCTGTGGGATGTAAGCTATTGTGTACATTTCAGCTACAGCATTTGCCCAACCTTTAAGGTCTGACACATGATGCGGCCATGAAAGATTATCGTCTTCGATAGCTTTTTTCCAAGCAGCCTCATCCGTGTCGAGTGACACGCTGACGATATCTAAGCCTTTGTCTTTGAATCTGTTATAAAGTGCTACAAGCTCCGGATTGGCTTTACGGCAATCAGGACACCATGATGCCCAGAAGTCGAGGATTATTATTTTAGATTGGCTGATGACATCTTTCATGTTGAAATCTTCGCCGTTGACATCTTTTTGAACAAACGGAATGAAAGGTTTGCCAGCTTCAGTCTTTTCAAGACCTTCCATATATTTCACGACGAGCTCTTTGTATGCGCTCTTCATGTCGTGTGGAATCACTGCCAAGAGATTTCTCAAATCCTCAAGCTGGAACGACCACTTGTAGCGGTACAAAGCATATGGAGCAATCGGATTGTCGATGTTCTGCTTTACAAAATCAAGGACACAATAATGGATTTCACGCTCATCTTCTATTGTGCCGACTTCTTTCAGGAAAGCATTCAGTTTTTCCTGGCTTTCTGAGGCCGTAACAGTTATTCCGTTATATTTCTGATAATCACCGGTGATTGTAACATCCTGATTATCAGCAAACAATGTCAGCGGTCGTTTCCAACCTTTAATCATGATGCTATAAGCGTCGGTATTATCATTTTGTTTTACTTTGAAAACAGCTTTATTGTCTTTTGCTACAACAGAGTCCAAATTCTTCATGTCCATACCGTTATATCTTTGGAGATAGACCGTTTTGCTTTCGGAATTTTCAAGATTTACATTGATTTTGAAAGAATTGCACGAAACCATTCCTGTCATAATCAAAATTGCAAACAATAATTTTCTCATAGTATTTATTTTTTTATTGGTTTAAATATGTATATTATTAAAAGTATTATCACAAATGAAATCGGTACACTGATTATCGTTTCTATGATAACTATGCCTAACAGTCTGATACTGAATGCTTCAAGCCAGAAAAGCACCAGATTATGCAGCAAGATAAGCAACAATCCGTAGACTACAAACCATTGCAGTCCCATTTCTGTCACCGTCGGTGAGTTTTTGTCTTCGATATCGCTTTTTCTTGTGGTGAGTCCGATGATCACAGGTCTCATAAACGCCATAAAAACCGTAGCTGCAGCGTTGAGGCCGGGTGTGCCGCTAAAAATATCAACGCTCATACCCATAAGAAATCCGGCCAAAATCAGCTGAGCCCTTGTGGTTTCAAATGGGAGAATCATAACAAAAAGCACGTAAACATACGGATGTATATAGTTTCCGAAACGGATATTGTCGAAAACAAAAATCTGCAATATAAGCAGAATTAAAAACCAGAATATATTGCGAATCAACGTGTTATACATAATGAGTCAATTTCTGCCTTATAATTGTTTTTCACAACATAAACATGCCGCAACGTGCTGAAATTTGTGGAAAATTTCAGTTTTGCCATGTTAAACATACCGTTTTCCTCGCCTTTCTTGCCTTCGATTGTGCCGACCATGATGTCAGCAGGAAACGAGTTTGAAAATCCGCTTGTGACCAAGGTGTCGCCAACCTTAATAATAAGGTGAGAAGGGATGTCTTTAACCAATCCGTACTGATAGTTGCCATTATCCCAAACAACATTCGCAACATATTGATTATCAACAAATCGGCAACTTATCACAGAGTAAGAGTTAAGCAGGCTCATCACAGATGCGTAGTGGTTGGTCACGTTAAGCACTTTTCCGACCACGCCGCCATCGCAAATCACGCCCATATCAGGTTCTATGCCGTCAACTTTACCTTTATCTATGACAATATAATTATTGATTTCATAGATACTGTTGTTGACCACATGCGCCGGAATATACGTGTATATATCATCATAATAAGCTGTGTCAGCTTCAACCTCATCGCAACCCAACCTACTGAGCAGTAATGCATTATGCTGTGACAGCACATCGTTTTCACTTTTCAGATGCAGGTAATCGCTCCAGTTGGCGGTCATTTTATGAAAGCCGCCGGCGATACCGTCTGAAACGTTAACCATTTTTCTATTGTGATACGGCAGGCTCTGCACTATCATCAGGATGCACAACAACTCCAGTATGACAAATAGAATTACCGCGTTATATTTCTTTATGAAAACGAATAAGTTATACATCTGACAATCCCGATTACTTTATCAAGAATGGGAAACCGTCGAAGTTTTTGAGTGCTATGCCTGTGCCGCGAGCCACTGCGCGCAACGGATCTTCTGCGACATGAATCGGCAGTTGTGTTCTGTCATGCAGACGTTTGTCAAGGCCACGCAACAAAGCGCCGCCGCCAGTCAGGTAGATACCCGTCCTGTAGATATCTGCTGAAAGTTCAGGAGGTGTTGTCTCAAGTGTATTGAGCACCGCTGTCTCGATTTTTGATACGCTCTTGTCCAAGCAGTGAGCTATTTCCTTATAGTTCACGCTGATTTCCTTCGGGATACCTGTGAGCATGTCGCGACCGTGCACTGCGTAGTCCTCCGGTGGGTTGTCAAGGTCAGGGATAGCGGCTCCCACCTCGATTTTGATGAGTTCTGCAGTACGTTCACCAACGTTAAGGTTGTGTTCCTTACGCATATATTCCACGATTTCGTCGGTGAAGTCGTCGCCAGCGATACGGATAGATTTGTTTGTGACGATGCCGCCGAGTGCGATAACTGCGATTTCAGAGGTACCGCCTCCAATGTCGACAATCATGTTACCCATTGGCTCGAGCACGTCGATACCGATACCGATAGCGGCTGCCATTGGTTCGTGAATAAGTCTGACTTCCTTGGCGCCAGCCTGTTCAGCGCTGTCTTTAACGGCTCTCTCCTCCACTTCGGTGATACCTGAAGGGATGCAGATAACCATCTTCAACGCCGGAGGGAACAGTGAACGGTGGAAGTTTATCATTTTTATCATTTCCCTGAGCATGAACTCCGCAGCCTGGAAGTCGGCTATGACACCGTCACGCAAAGGTCTGATAGTCTTGATGTTTTCATGAGTTTTACCATGCATCATCATAGCGCGTTTACCGACGGCCATGATTTGTTGTGTGTCACGCTTTATAGCAACGATTGACGGTTCGTCAACAACAACCTTGTCGTTATACATGATAATGGTGTTAGCGGTTCCGAGGTCGATTGCTAATTCTTTATCGAATAATGAAAACAGTCCCATATTGTTTAATGTTTAAAATGTCTGAATCCTGTGAAAACCATGGCTATGCCGAGTTTGTTGCAAGCGTCGACTGACTCTTGGTCGCGCACTGAGCCGCCAGGTTGAATAATTGATTTGATGCCTGCTTCGCTTGCTATTTCGACGCAGTCGGAGAACGGGAAGAAAGCATCGGAAGCCAATACAGCCCCATTGAGGTCGAAGTTGAAACTCTTGGCCTTGGCTATAGCCTGACGCAGCGAGTCGACACGCGAGGTCTGACCGATACCTGAAGCATACAGCTGTTTGTTTTTCGCCAAAACGATAGCGTTAGAACGGCTGTGTTTCACTATTTTATTTGCGAAAATCAAATCGTCAACGTCTTTATTATCAATGAGTTTCTCTGTAACGGCTTTAAAATCGTCTTTTGTCTCGGTATGCAGGTCACGTTCCTGTTCGAGGATGCCGTTAAGTGCCGATTTATAAACTTTTGCCGGGAATTTATTTGATTTTAACTTCAATACTATACGATTTTTCTTCGAGAAGAGGATGTCGAGCACGCCGTTTTCATATTCCGGAGCGACGCAAACTTCAAAGAACATCTTGTTCATCTCCTCTGCTGTCTTTACGTCGATTGGTCTGTTGCTGACGAACACTCCGCCGAAAGCCGAGACAGGGTCACCTGCCAACGCAGCGTCGTAAGCCTCTGATATTGAAGGTCTTGAAGCTATTCCACAAGGGTTGTTATGTTTCAGAATCGCAAAAGTAGGCTCATCGAACTCACGTATGAGGTTTAAGCCGGCGTCGAGGTCGAGCAAGTTGTTGTACGACAGGTCTTTACCGTGCAGTTTTTCAAACACGTCATCAAGATTTCCGTTGAAAACAGCCTGCTGATGAGGGTTTTCGCCATAACGGAGTGGCGTGACGGTCTCGCCTGAGAACCAGTTAAAGATTGCGGTGTCGTAATGCGAGCTTGTTGCGAAGGCATATTTTGCGAAACGTTTTCTGTCATCCAAAGTCGTGCAGCCGTCCTGTTTTTCATACATCTCCATGAATTCCTTGTAGTAGTTTGAAGATGGCACTATGAGGCAGTCTTTAAAGTTTTTCGCACCGGCGCGGATGAGAGAAATGCCGCCGATATCAATCTTTTCGATGATTTGAGCCTCGTCGTCGGTGTTTTTCACAGTCTCCTCGAAAGGATACAAGTCGACGATAACGAGGTCGAGAGCCGGAATCTCATACTGTTTCATCTCTGCGATGTCGGAATCGTTGTCGAGGCGACCGAGGATACCGCCGAACACTTTAGGATGCAGGGTCTTCACGCGACCTCCAAGTATTGAAGGATAGCCAGTCAGAGACTCGACTGAACGGACTGTGTCATCAATTTTTTTGATGAAATCAAGCGTTCCACCTGTAGCATAAATCTGGACACCGTTCTTTTTCAAAAGAGCGACGATTTTATCAAGATCAGTCTTATAAAACACTGATATTAAAGCACTTTTAATTTTTTTAGGCGACATTTTTCATTGATGTTTTAAGTTGCAAATATAATAAAAAGTTGAAAGTTAGCAGTCAGAAGTTAAAAGTTTTTTTTAATTCATTTTTAAAAAATATTATTTTTTTCTTGGAAATTATAATTGTTTTTTGTAATTTTGCGAGTTAAAATTTTTTTTGTATTGGAAACGCGCTGGATTATAGCAAAAGATGTAGATAACCAAGTAGTTAGGAGCTTGTCGGAGTCGTTGGGCATCGATGAGATTTTGGCTAATTTGTTGGTTCAGCGTGGCATCACAACGTATGATGAGGCAAAAAATTTCTTCAGACCGTCTCTTGAACATCTTCACGACCCGTTTTTGATGAAGGATATGGACAAGGCTGTCGACCGTCTGCAAAAAGCCATGAACGATGGCGAGAAAATCTTGATTTACGGCGATTACGACGTTGACGGGACGACTGCTGTAGCTTTGATTTACACGTATCTGAAGAATTTTATCAACAAAAAGAAAATCGAATTTTACATTCCTGACCGTTACGACGAGGGTTATGGAATTTCATATAAAGGTATTGATTATGCCGCTGAAAACGGTTTTGGGCTTGTCATCGTCCTCGACTGCGGCATCAAGGCGGTTGAAAAAATAGAATACGCCAACCAACGCGGTGTTGATTTCATCATCTGCGACCATCACCGTCCGGACGACGTGATTCCTAACGCTGTCGCTGTCCTCGACTCCAAACGTCCTGACTGTGAGTATCCTTACAAGGAACTTTCAGGCTGCGGCGTCGGATTCAAGCTCATCACGGCACTGTCGATGCGTCTTGGCCGACCGATTGAAGAAGTTTACGAGCTTTTGGATTATGTAGCCGTCAGTATAGCAGCAGATATAGTACCTATCACTGGCGAGAACAGGGTCTTAGCTTACTTCGGACTCATTCAGTTAAACAAGAATCCGCGTCCCGGAATCGCTGCCGTTTTACGTCAGACAGAACAGAAAAATGCCCTTGAAAGAGAGCTGACAATCAGTGACTTGGTGTTTCTTATCGGACCACGTATCAATGCGGCGGGACGTCTTGAGAAAGCAAGCGACTCAGTGAGACTGCTGCTTGCTACAAACAAAGACCATGCAGAGAAACTGGCGGCAAGCATCAACAGTCTCAACGAGAAACGCCGTGAGTTTGACAACGCCATCACGGAAGAAGCACTTCAGATGATTGATGCCGACGAGAAGATGCGCAACGCCAAGAGTACCGTGATTTTCAACGAGAACTGGCATAAAGGCGTCATCGGTATCGTAGCTTCACGTCTCACCGACTCTTACTACCGCCCGACTATAGTGTTGACACGTTCAGGCAACCTCATCACCGGTTCGGCACGTTCAATTAAAAACTTTGACATTTACGACGCCATCGACGATTGTTCTGATTTGCTGGAGCATTTCGGCGGTCACAAATATGCGGCAGGATTGTCACTGAAACCTGAAAATCTTAAAGAATTCTCGGAAAGATTCGAAAAATATGTTTCTGAGCATCTTGAAGAAGACGATTTGACACCAGAGCTCAATGTTGACATTGAGATGGATTTCACAAATATCACACCGAAGTTCGTGCGCATACTGAAGCAGTTCGCCCCATTCGGTCCCGGCAACCTCTCCCCTGTCTTCCTGACAAGAAACGTTGTCGACGCAGGATTCTCACGTGCCGTCGGAAACCGTAAACACTTGAAACTCAGCGTGATGCAGCAAGGTAACACCGACTATGTGTTCTCAGGCATCGCATTCCAGAAAGGCGACTTATACGAACGCATACACGAGAAAGAACCGTTCACGATGTGCTATTACATTGAGGAAAACTTCTGGCAAGGAAAGACCACGTTGCAGCTTAATGTGAAAGACATTAAGTTCTAAAGAAAATCACCCTAATTATCAGCATCAAGCCACAGAGTGCAAGAACCAGTCCTGTGCACTGGTTGAGAAATTTCATCCTTCTTTCGGTGAAAAAGCGTTTCAAGGAATATGCTCCTACGATTTTCACGATGTCAAAAGCCAACACTGTGGTGAATGTTCCAAGGAAAAACAATGTCACAAGATATTTGTTTCCGTTATAGACTTCAGAGCCAGACACCGTCGCAACCGATGTCATCCAAAACACCCAAATGAAAGGGTTGAACACATTCATTATGAAGCCTTTGGCCACATAAACATACCATCTCGGACCGACTCGTTTTACATCAAGTTTCTCGTCAATCTTGTCAAAACGCTCATCCAACCGTTTCTCGACTTCTTCAAGTTCGGCGCTTTTTTTCGCCGAGCGTTCAACTATTTTCTCTGGTTTGGTGTAAAAAGTGAATATTCCGAAACACAGTATTATCAATCCAGCGGTAATGCCTGCGATAACCATATTTCCGCCATCATCCAATTTTATCTGCACTGATGTCATCATCATTAAAAAAACAACGATGACGTCGCTAAACAAAACACCCAAATCAAACATCAGTGCAGTTTTAAAACCTTTGCTGATGCTGGTTTGAATCAACAGAAAGAACGCTGGTCCGATTCCAAAGATCGTTGCTAAGGTCAGACCCATTATTGCGCCGTGAACAAAAACCATATAATACTCGTACTATCTTAAACTACAAAAGTACAAAATATTTTAAATACGGCGTGGTTTTTCTTTGCATTTATTTACAAGCTATGACAACTGCTTTTTTAAATCTTTTTATATCTCCCTGAGTATCAAACACTTCTATGTAAACAATATAAATACCGGGAAGAGACACTTTGCTGTTATCATCAAGTCCGTTCCACACAAAACTGCCATGATTACCAATATTTTGACAGTTTACAAGATTCCGTATTAACCTTCCTTGAGAGTCAAAAATGATGATTTTCGCAGTAAAGTCGTTTTGAAAATGCGACAGATTTATTGTGGTGACATCATCAAAGCCGTCACCGTCGGGTGAAAATATCGGAGGGATAATATCGACATCTGCGCTTGTTTCTTCATTATCAATAAAAACAGAATTTTTAAATCCAGGAGTCCCATATAAAGGAGCGGCGGCAGAGTGCCAGTTGTCCTCATCGGCCGAAATTATGTCGGGACTGACTCTTTCCAACGACACACCTTTTGTCACCGTCAGCAATGGATAATGGGAATCCTCAGAATAGCTCATGAAATCGATGATTTTATCCTCAAAATACAAAACAACGGTAGCGCCGCTGTTAGGGTACGTTGGAAAGCTTCTCATCGTGATGAAGTTCTCCGTTGAACATTCGTATTGTTCTCCTATGACATCAGGAGTTGTAGTGAGTAAAAGATAAGTATCAGGAAACAACTGACGGTTTTCAGAACTTATTTCCTTCACTGTAGTATCGGGAGGATTAGGAAAAGACGTTTTCACCACACCTAATTTTAATTTGCTGATATTCAATATCTTATCAGATTTGTTATAGATTTCGACGTAATCAGCGGCGGGGCTGATGGGGTCAAACAAAAGCTCGTTAATGACCACATCGCCGCCAACCGCTTCGTCCGGTAAGCCAAAAGCGTAGCTACAACCATCCAAGAGTGGTTCACCGGAACAATTTACAGAACCAAAAACCAAAATATTATAGAATCTTTTTTCCAAGAATTCCTGTTGAAAGAACAATGTTACGCTTTTACAATCATCTTGGGATGGCACGACATTATATGGATGAGCGTCGAATTCAAGGACAGTATAATTTTCAGGGTTTTTCAAAGAAATCGTATCCATGTTTTGGTTGAAAACAATCTCGATACAATTTGAAGAAATCACGTTGACGTAATCAATGTCCGGAACTACAATGTTTTCACCGTCAACGGAATTAGTGGCTCCCGGTGTACCGCCTTTGTTGTCAAAGCTTGCACACCAGTTTTCCTCTCCCAAACATGGTGCGTGTGGGTCAATTTGTTCCAACGACCAACCGCCGTCGGATTTATCACTGTCTCGATACCACATAGAATTAAAAACCAATTTATGAACCTGTTTACGTTTTGTGGATGATAATGAAACTAAAGAACCCGAATTAGGTATCGAAAACGTTGTGAAACCCACACAGTCACCATATTCGGACAAGAAAGGAAGGGCTTCCTCCTTGCACAAAATTATGAAACCTTTTGAAAGAATGTTTATGTCTTGTGTAATCGTCTTTATGCTGTTACCTATTGCCAGCTCCCAGTCTTTCAGATTTATAGGGTGGTCGGTAGTGTTGTACAATTCAATATATTCAAATGCCGGCAAGCCAACTACAGGTTCAGGGTCCGCCATAATTTCATTTATCACGATATCATTTTCATGAATATTATAAAATATGAACGGATACCTGATATTGTCAGTTTCATTTCCGGACAAATCAGTTATTTTATTGATACTCAACGTGTAATGTACACCTTCATTTATAGTGTTGGAAAACGAAAGAACCAAAGACGAACGAATGCTGCCATAATATTCCGAATACATCGGTTTACCAACTTGATTGTCAAGAACAAAATTGTCAGCATCAAGAGCAAACATTTCGTCAACAGGTTCGTTAAAATTTAATTGTAACTTATTATATTTCAATACTATAACAGTATCTAAACGCGGCGGTTCCGTGTCAATGACAAGCGGTCCGGCATAAACATCGTCGAGATAAACTTTTTTCGCATTACTGGCGGTGAAAACACATTTGATACCGAAATTTCCTGAAGGATTGTACGTATTGTCAACACCCTGAGCCTCAAGCTGATAATTTCCATCACAAGCTTTGTCGACAAATATTTTCCACGTACCTTGTGTGTCGCGTGTAACTTTGAAAGAGGCGGAAAACGATGTCGCGATAAACGTGTCCGTGCCACGGCAGACACTAACAGCATTTTCGCCATCAAGACGCTGCAAATCAACGACATCATTACTTCCAGCCTCTCCAAACCTAACAAAATATTTATCACAAAGATACACATCACTAAAATTCTTGCTTGAAGGCGAAAATGCTTCACGTAACCAAAAATGCCATTCAAAATTACCGTCTGTTACGCCATCCGACACATCCTCCTCACAAAACAAACACGCCTCTCCATTTGCATCAGCATCAAGCTGCAACTGGCACTCACCATTGACCGTAAACAATGATTCCGTACCATACCATCTCGGATTGGCAGTAAAATCGCCATCAGAGAAGTCGTCGGTTACTTGAGCGAGACTTGTAAGCGGCATTATTAATAATAGGTATGCCAGAATCTTAAACATTTTTGCATCCATAACTTAAAATGTTAGCGTTTTTTTGTGTACTTTTGCGCAAAAGTATAACAACTTTTTACATCTTGGTTCATTTTTAACATATTTTAACTATATTTGCATAAAAATGCATCAAGTCTTAAAAAAACATAGAGAAATCAAGCATATTTGTTAAAAAATTTTAACAATTCTGGAGGCAACAAAAATGAAAATAGCGGTTATTGGAGCAACAGGACTCGTCGGACAGAAGATGCTTCAGGTTCTGGCGGAAAGAAATCTGCCTATGGACGAGCTTATAGTAGCGGCATCCGAGCGTTCCATTGGTAAAACTACACTTTTCAAAGGTAAGGAACACACTTTGATTTCCGTTGAGGAAGCAATAGAAAAACGACCTGATATCGCGATTTTCTCAGCTGGTGCCGAAGCTTCGTTGAAATACGCTCCTCTGTTTGCCGAAAAAGGCACTTATGTAGTTGACAACAGCTCAGCTTGGCGCAAAAAAGAAGGTCTTCCGCTTGTCGTACCGGAAATCAACGCAAACGACATAACCGTTGATACTCACATCATTGCGAATCCGAACTGCTCAACAATAGGACTTGTGATGGCACTCGCGCCAATGCACAGAAGATACGGAATCAAACGTATTGTGGTCTCGACATACCAATCAGTGAGCGGCAGTGGCATCAAAGGACTGAACCAGCTTCACTGCGAACAACGTGGCGAGAAAGCTGAAAAACCTGCATATCCTCATCAAATTCACGAGAATATAATACCTCACGGCGGAAATTTTTTGGATGACGGCAACACCACAGAAGAGGAAAAACTCATTTTTGAAACGAATAAGATTTTGCATTCAAATATAGCGGTCTCAGCAACAGTAGCCCGCGTTCCTGTTTACGGCGGACATTCCGAATCAGTGAATGTTGAGTTTTCACAACCTTATGATATTCAGGAGATTAGAAATATTTTAGAAAAAACTCCCGGCGTCATAGTAGCAGACAACCCGAGCGAAAATCTGTATCCGACACCTATCATGGCATATGACCGTGACGAGGTTTTTGTCGGAAGGATGAGGCGCGACAACAGCATAGCAAACGGATTCAATTTCTGGGTTGTGACTGACAATATAAGAAAAGGTGCAGCAACGAATGCGGTAGAGATTGCGGAATATTTATATGAAAATATACTATAACATATTAGACTTCAAACCTGTACCGAACGCGGTAGTCACCATCGGGACATTCGACGGCGTGCATCGTGGACATCAGGAGATACTGAGAAACATGGTGAACCGGGCGAGGAACATCGGTGGCGAAAGTGTTGTGGTTACATTTTACCCTCATCCAAGACAGGTTTTGAGTCACGATTCCGCCATACGTTTTATATCTACACAAGAAGAGAAAATCCGTCATCTTGAAGCGTTAGGCATTGATAATCTTATAATTATAAGATTTACAAAGGATTTTGCAGCAATATCTTCTGAAGATTTTATCAAGGATTTCATAGTAAAAAACATCAATCCGGCGGTGCTTATCATCGGCTACGACCATCATTTCGGGAACGGCAGAACCGGTGATTTCAGCATGCTTTACGAACTCGGAAACCAATATCATTTCAAAGTAGAGAAAATTCAAGAACAAGACGTTGACAATGAAGCAGTTAGCTCGACAAAAATCAGGCAGTTTTTGGAAAACGGTGATATTAGACATGCCAATCTGCTTCTCGGATACGAATTTTCATATACAGGCAAAGTGATTCACGGTCAACGAGTTGGACACAAAATGGGTTATCCGACAGCCAATATCGAGGTAGCAGAAGAGTTCCAACTCATTGAGAAACCAGGTGTTTACGCCACTTTCGTCGATTTTGACGGTCATGCCTACCCTGCCATGACATACATCGGGAAGCGTCCGACAATGCACGACAACCGTCCGCAAAGCATTGAAGCTCATATCATTAGCTTCGACAGAGACCTTTATGACAAAGAAATTAAAATAAGATTTGTGGATTTTGTGCGTGATGACAAAAAATTTGATAATTTTGAAGCCTTAAAACAGCAGATTGGTGCTGATGAACAGACAATTATTAACATCTTAAATAAAAAAATATGAAAAAACTATTGACATTATTGGCAATTATCTGCCTTCTCGGCATGACGAAGGCAAGTGCATGCACCAACTTCCTCGTCACCAAGGGAGCATCTGTCGACGGCTCGACAATGATTTCGTATGCCGCTGATTCTCATGTACTTTACGGTGAATTGTATCATTTCCCAGCAGCCGATTATCCGGAAGGCGCGATGCGTGACCTTTACGACTGGGATAGCGGAAAATATCTTGGACAGATTCCGGAAGTGCGCCACACATATAATGTTGTCGGAAACATGAACGAGTGGCAGCTCGCCATCGGAGAGACAACCTACGGCGGTCTTGAAGAACTCTGGCATGGCGAAGGTTTGATGGACTATGGCACATTGATTTACATCTCATTACAGCGTTGCAAGACAGCTCGCGAGGCCATCAAAAATATCGCCGAACTCACAGCAAAATACGGTTATATCAGCGAAGGTGAGTCGTTCTCAATCGCAGACACTGAAGAGGTTTGGATCATGGAACTCATAGGCAAGGGTAAATTCGAGAAAGGCATGGTTTGGGTAGCACGCCGTATCCCTGACGGATATGTATGCGGTCACGCCAACCAGGCACGTATCACCACCTTCCCACTTGCAAAGAAAAACAAGACATCTGTCACATCAAAGGATTTCAAGAAGTTCATGAATGACAAGAACATCGACTGCATCTATTCTGAAGACGTGATTTCATTCGCAAAGAAGAATAATTTCTATGTCGGAAAAGATGAAGACTTCTCATTCTCAGACGTTTACGCTCCTGTAGACTTCAGCGGAGCACGTGGATGCGACATGCGCGTGTGGGCTATGTTCAACAAGGTTACTGACGGCATGGATGCTTACTTTGACTATGCTACAGGCCGCGACATCAAGCGTGCAAAGCCATACGTTAAAGGTCAGCCACAGACGGTGGAGAACTTCCCAAGCAACAGAATGCCTCTCTGGGTTAAACCTAATAACAAGGTGTCGGTTCTCGACATGATGGGATTCATGCGCGACCACTTAGAGGGTACAGAACTCGATATGGCTCTCGATCTCGGCGCCGGTCCATTCCATTGCCCATATCGTTGGCGTCCAATGGGTTTTGAAGTCGACGGCGTGGAATATATGCACGAAAGAACTACTGCCACACAGCAGACCGGATTCTCATTCGTATCACAAAGTAATGCTAACAGCATCCCTGAGATTGGCGGTATCATCTGGTGGGGTGTCGACGATGCGGCAAGCACCGTTTACTGCCCTATGTACACCTGCATGACAGAAATTCCTCTCTGCTATCGCGTAGGTAACGGCTCAATGATGGAGTTCTCAGAGACAGCAGGTTTCTGGATTTTCAGTCAGGTTTCAAACTGGGCTTACACCAAATATGACTACATCCATCCTGAAATCGCAGCAAAACAGGCTGAATACGAGCAAGGTTGGGTGAAATCAGTGAAAAACATCAACAAAGAAGCTGCTGCAATGTACGAAAAGGATCCAGCAGAAGCAGTGAAGTTCCTCACCAAGTATTCAAACACTGAAGCAACTAAACTCTGTGCCGACTGGAAGATGTTCTATCAGTATCTGTTTGTGAAATACATGGACGGCAATGTTAAGACAGCACGCGAAATCCCAGAAGGTTACAAATATTACGCTCCGGAAGTGAAGCAGCCTAAATACAGCGATGAATTCTACAAAGCTATTATTGACCAGACAGGAGACAAACTGAAGGTTTATTAATGGTTTTAAAGACCATATGAAATCAGTCTCGAAATTTTTCCTTTCTAAGGCCTGATTTCATATGGTCTTTAAAGTTGAATTTAAAAATAAGCAAAAATCAGTCTGCACATTTTCTTCGAAAACCCGAAGGCCAGATTTTTTGCTTGTTTTTAAAGTAAATCTTTAATGATTGTCTCAATGCTGACGCCTTCAGCTTGAGCAGTATAGTTACGAACAAGGCGGTGTCGGAGAACTGGCACCGCTACTTTTTTCACGTCCTCAATATCCGGTGAGAACTTGCCGTTCATCAGGGCGTTAGCTTTGGCACCGATTATGAGATACTGCGAAGCACGCGGACCTGCGCCCCAGCTGAGATATTTGTTAGCCCATTCGTGAGCGCGCCCGGTGTTAGGACGTGTCTTGGAAACAAGGCTTACAGCATATTCGTAGACGTTATCAGGAACAGGAACGCGGCGCACAAGTTGCTGGAAATAAAGGATTTCCTCTGCGTTCATCACGGCTTCAACCTTATTGTCGACAGCGGCCGTTGTATTCTTCACGACAGCTATTTCCTCCTCATAAGAAGGATAATCGAGCATGAGATTGAACATGAAACGGTCGAGTTGCGCCTCAGGAAGCGGATATGTTCCTTCCTGTTCGATAGGGTTCTGTGTAGCAAGCACGAAGAAAGGCTCGCTCAGCTTGTAAGTCTTGCCTGAAACAGTGACGTTTTTCTCCTGCATCGCCTCAAGCAAGGCGGCCTGAGTCTTAGGAGGCGTACGGTTTATCTCGTCAGCAAGGATGATGTTGGCAAACACAGGACCTTTCACGAATTTGAATTGCCGTGACTCGTCCAAAATCTCGGTTCCCACGATATCCGACGGCATCAGGTCGGGAGTGAACTGTATACGGTTGAAACTCAGTCCCAACACTTGTCCTATCGTATTGATTAACAATGTTTTAGCAAGTCCAGGAACACCAACCAAAAGCACATGACCTTGACAAAAAATCGACAAAATAGTATCGTGAATCACCTCGTTTTGTCCGATGATGACCTTCCCTATATCTTTTTTTAACGCTTCGTATTTATTTACGAGAGCTTTTGCGCCTTCAACGTCTGAATTATACATCTTATTTCTTAATTTTCCACTCAAATTGAAAATCGCAGTCGCAGTAATCGTCGCTGATTTTCACGAAAGCTTTTTTAGATTTCGTTTCTATCCATTTATTGATGGCTTCCTGACGCAGTTTTTGCATTGTCCATTGCTGAATCAGGGCGTAGTCATCCTGCAGGTTAGCCTTATGTGGAGTTGTTTTCTTCTTGATTATCAACAATCTATAAGCATCTTTGTCGTTTTTTGTCTTCATTGGGACAGGGTTGCTCACCTCACCAACTTGAAGTCTGTTTACGACAACTGAAACTTGCTGGTCGAGGTCTTCAGCCGAGAAATAAGTGCTTCCTGTAGCGGAATTCACCAAATATCCGCCGTTCACTTTATCGTCTTCGTCGCTGAATTTCTTGACGGCTTCTTCAAAGGTTATGCTGTCGTTTCTGATGAGATTTGCTATTGAATCCAGCTGATTGTAAGCCACTTCGAGTGCTTCGGTAGACACCTTTACTTGAAGCAGGATATGACGCACGTTGACATAGTCGCCGCGGCGTTCAATCAGTTGCAGGATATGAAAACCGTATTCTGTCTCAATGACTTCAGAAATCTCGCCATCTTTCAAAGCAAACGCCGCGGCTTCAAATTCCGGCACCAATTCGCCTCTTCCTTTGAAACCCACTTCACCACCCTTCTTGGCAGAACCGGGGTCTTCGGAATAAAGCAAAGCCAATGTGGAGAAACGTTCGCCTTTCAAGATACGGCTACGCAAGCCATAGAGCCTGTCTTTGACAGCCAGTTTCTCGTCAAGAGTGATTGGCGGTTTCTTCACAAGCTGAGCTATCTCGTATTGTGCGCTCACCATAGGCACAGAATCGCTTGGGATGCTCTCGAAAAACTCACGCACTTCGCTTGGTGTGGCAGTGACGCCGCCGACAATCTTACGCTGCACTTCTTCAACGAGTTTCTGATCTTTGATTATCTCACGAAGTTCCTCTTTGATCTCCTTCATTGTCTTGTTGTAGTACTTCTCAAGCTTTTCCTGTGATCCGAGCTGATTGACATAATAACGGATTCGGTAATCCATCTCCTGCTCAATCTGCTCGTTAGTAACCTCAATACTGTCGAGTTCAGCCTGATTGAGCATCAGTTTTCTGAAAAGCTGGTCTTCAAGAATCTCGCAACGGATAGTGGAGGCGCTTCCCTTTATTCCACCTTGGAGTCTGTATTGCATATATTGCTCTTCAATGTCAGACTGCATGATGATATTACTTCCCACGACAGCCACAACCTTGTCGACAACCTGCGGCTGTTGCGCGTATATCGTTGAAGTACAGATAGTTATAAAGGCAAATAAAGAAAAAATCCTTTTTAAACTCATAATATTTCTTTTAATAAATTTTAAAAACGCGTTCTTTTACCGCTTTATTATAAAGATTGTTATTCATCTTTTCTATCAGTTCTTTCCTCCTCATATTCAACAGAATATTCCTTACCGACACGCTATCCATCTCGATAGGTGAATTGTCTTTAAGATATTTTTCTATCTCCTCTTCCGAGATGACAGTGTCGAGATTTTGTTCAACCAACATTGATTCATACTTATAGATAATCAACGAGTTACGGTAATCTTCCATCTGTCTTGAGAAATCAAGTTCCGATTTGTCGATAGTGTTTTCCGCCTGATGAATAAGCAGTTGGCGACGAATCCATTTATCGATGAAAGCTTTTGTTCTGACGAGGCTGTCGTTAAAGCTAATTCCTTCATACAGAACATCTTGCAAGTCGGATTGATATAAAATCTTATCGTAAACGGTAGCAACGATTTTGTCGCCATTACCGTTTCTTGAATTCTGACAAGATGCCAAAGTCAGAATCAGTATCAATCCTATTGCAACTTTTTTCATCAATAGTTGTTTCTCACTTTTTCCAAAAGTTTTTCATCTACCGTCTTCGGATATTTCAACTTCAGGGCGTTGAGCCAATCTTCCTCGAGTTTGGTTTGGTAAGCTGAGGTTATTATGCCTCTTGCTTCCTTGTAAGTCTTAGGTTCAGGCTCACGCACCTCGACAATTTTTATGATTTTCGTTGTTTTGTCGACTGTTGAAGGCACCACGCGCACTGTTCCTGCTACCCATTCTGTCTCGTCGATATCGACATTATCGCCCGCTTGGAAATACGGATACTTCACTGTCACGCCTTTGAGGGCTTCGCTTTTCACGGTAGCTCTGATGCTATCGAAGCTGATATCTTGACGGATGAGTTCTTCGGCTCTTTCGAGGCTTTCGTTACCGTTCACTGTCATGATGATGGTTCTGACGCGTTTGCCCCACATATAGTCGGTTTTATGCTCTTCGTAGAAAGATTTTATTCCGGCAGTGTCCATTTCAGCTTTTTTCCACACCTGCTTGTCCATCAGATCGAAGAGAAGGATACCGTCGTGATATTCTTGAACGAGCAGTCTGAAGTCAGGATATTTTTCTTCAAGATGAGCGTCTTCGTAAGCGAAAGCCGAGTCTTTCAAGAATTCGTCATAAAGTTGATAAGCGTATGAAGCCGCCGACATAAACGGCTGTGCCTTCTGATGCGCATTGATATATTCTACGAAATCAGCGATTTTGTATTCTTGTTTGTTGAATTTGAAGAGGACTTTATTCAAATCAACGCCTTCTGCAACGACATATTTTCCTTCTTTCAAAGTGCTGTCAACAGTAGCGATGAAAGCGTCTTTAACTTTGATATATTCCTTGAATTTGTTTTCTTTTTTCAAGCGTCTCAACACCACTTCCTCGCTGACTTTGGCGCGGATATCCTTTTCCACTAATTTTGTTATATTCTCTTTCTCCTCTTCAAAGCTCTTGATTCCGGAGGCATTGATAAGTTTGATGATATGATAACCGTAGTTGGTCTTTACCGGCTCCGAAATCTCACCTGGATTCATGTTTTTAATCGCTGTGATGAATTCAGGGACAACCTGGCTTACCTTGAAAGGAGAGAGCATGCCGCCATGTGGTGCACTACCTTTGTCATCGGAATATT
The DNA here is from genome assembly GCA_017649945.1 of Bacteroidales bacterium. Lineage (GTDB taxonomy): Bacteria > Bacteroidota > Bacteroidia > Bacteroidales > F082 > Limimorpha. Next base: position 35,034 of record JAGCFU010000015.1, read on the forward strand.
TTTTCACCATCATATCCCAATTGTTGCCGTCTTTCTCGATTTCTTTGTAGATATTTTGCGCCTTGGCATGCATCAAAGAATCGGTTTTTTCCGGGTCGTTTTCATCCACGATAAGGAAAATATGTGCAACTTTCAATATGCCGCAAGCCGGAGTTTTGGAGTTCAGTCTTATGATATGATAGCCATAATCTGAGCGCACCGGCATTGTAAGTTCGCCTTCTTTTGCATTATAAACACCCGATTCGAAAGGATAAACCATGTAGAAAGCCGTGAAATATCCAAGATTTCCGCGGTTTCCCTTATAAAAACGTTTATTTACGGTGGTGTCGCGTGCTGAAGGATCATTTGATGCCTCATAAGCCACATCGCCGAAGTCTTCGCCGTTCAAGATACGTTTGCGAAGCTCCAAAGCCTTGTTGTAAGCCTTGAGTGTGTCGGCAGGAATATCGTGAGGGTCGCACTTCACGAGGATATGCGAAGCGTTGACGTCCCATTTCATTCTCTCATAAGCCTCTTCAACGAGCTTTTCGGTAGCTGCGTCATTTGAAAGATAAGGCTTTGCGAGTTGTTTGCGATAACCGTTATATTCTTTAATGAATTTTGGCAGTGTATCCATCTTAAGATTCTCAGCCTCAATGACTTTCAGCTTAAAATTGATATACATGTCGAGGTATTCGTCGACACTTTTCTTGTCGATAACTTCGCTTTTCACGTTGTTTTTCTCATACACCTCCATAAACTCGCCTGCGGAGATGTTTCTATCGCCTAAAGTTATCAAAGTCTTTGATTTCCAACCCTGAGCAAAGAGGAGGGTTGGCATTATCACGGCTAAAAAGATGATTATTTTTTTCATTTTTTATAACTTTTATTATGCTTTTCTACTGTAGTTAGGTGATTCTTGCGTGATTGTGATGTCATGCGGATGGCTCTCGTTCATACCCGATGCGGTGATCTTGATGAAGCGAGCGTTATGCAGCTCCTCAATGGTGTGTGAGCCGGTGTAGCCCATACCGGCGCGGAGTCCGCCGACCATCTGATAGACCACTTCAGAGAGGCTTCCTTTGTAAGGGACGCGACCGACGATGCCTTCCGGAACGAGTTTCTTGATGTCGTCTTCCATATCCTGGAAGTAACGGTCTTTCGAGCCATGCTGCATAGCCTCGAGTGAGCCCATTCCGCGGTAAGTCTTGTATTTACGGCCTTCAAAGATGATGGTGTCGCCAGGAGACTCGTTCACGCCTGCGAACAATGAGCCTGCCATGATGGTTGAAGCGCCTGCTGCGATAGCTTTCACGATGTCGCCAGTGTAACGGATGCCGCCGTCAGCGATGACAGGGATTCCGCTGCCTTTGAGAGCCTCGGAGACGTTGTAAACAGCTGTGAGCTGTGGCACGCCGATACCTGCGATAATACGTGTGGTGCAGATTGAGCCAGGTCCGATACCGACTTTGATAGCGTCGACATCGAGTTTTGCGAGGTCGCGTGCTGCCTCTGCTGTCGCGATATTACCGATGACGAGGTCGATGTTCGGGAACGCTTTACGGAGCTCTTTCGTGACGTTAAACACATTCTTTGAGTGACCGTGCGCTGTGTCGACGACGATGGCGTCAACGCCGGCATTCACAAGGGCCTGAGCGCGCTCGAGGGTGTTGTATGTGATACCCACAGCAGCTGCTACTCTCAAGCGGCCGTGCTCGTCTTTAGAAGCATTCGGGCGAGCTTTGATTTTGATGATATCTTTGTATGTGATAAGTCCGATGAGATGATTGTGCTTGTCGACGACAGGCAGTTTCTCGATTTTATGCTCCTGAAGGATGTCCTCAGCTGTGGCGAAATCGGTGAACTCTGTTGTTGTGATGAGGTTTTCTTTTGTCATCACTTCCGAAATCGGACGGTCGGTCTTGCGCTCGAAGCGGAGGTCACGGTTTGTGACGATACCCACGAGGACGTTGTCGTCGTTGACTACCGGGATGCCGCCGATATGATATTCGTTCATGATTTTGAGGGCGTCGCGGACGAGGGCGCCTTCTTTGATTGTCACCGGGTTGATAATCATGCCGTTTTCAGCGCGTTTCACCTTTGTGACTTCGGCAGCCTGCTGCTCTATTGTCATGTTTTTGTGGAGCACGCCGATGCCGCCTTCCTGAGCGATAGCGATAGCCATCGGGGCTTCGGTTACGGTATCCATACCGGCAGTTACGATTGGGATATTCAGCCTGATGCGGCGTGAGAAGTTCGTTCTCAAATCGGCGTCGCGTGGGATGATGTCGCTATAAGCCGGGATTAAAAGCACGTCGTCGTAAGTCAAGCCTTCTTCGACAAATTTTTCATTTTTTGACATAATATGAAGTTTTTAATTTTTATTCATTTTATTAATCTGCAAAAATACGAAAAATTTCTTTTATATAAGGCGTTTTTGAAAATTTTGCCCTAACGTATGATTTTTCCATAGTGTAGAGAAATCTTCTACACGCAGAAATTACAGAAACAGCAGAAAACTTTGCTTTCTTTAATTTCTGCTGTTTCTGCGTGAAATTTATTGATTATATCAAAAAAATAATTACTGCATCGTTAAATCATAAAACTAAAAAAGAAACAGATAAATAGTTTGATCTCAAATTTATAACAAAATGAAAAAAGAAGCTGCTAAATTAGGCTGCAAAGCCATTGTTATAATTGATGAAACAAAATTTAAGAATTGGGATACTCCTAGAAGCCTAACAGGTGAGTTGTATAAATAATGAAATGTTAAAATTTATTAACATTAAAAAAACATAGAATATTCATTTTTATGTGTTATAAATTATTGATTATAAGATAGTTATAAGGTTTGTTGAAAAATTAAACGTTTTTCATACGACTAATTCTTTTTGGCGGTTTTATTTTTGCCAAAAAAATTTCAAATTTTAAATGCTATTTAAAAAAATATCATTAATTTTGCAAAGTCATACAAAATGAAGTATTCGGAATTAGAGAAATTGTTAAAGAGAATTGGATGTTATGACACAGGAAAACAACAAAACGGTCATCCACTATGGTATAGTCCTATAACAAAAGAATTATTTCAAATGAGTAATCATCATTCTAATGAAGTGAAAATTGGAACATTAAAAAGTATATTAAAAAAATCTGGATTTGAATTTAATTATAATTAAAATGAAAAAATATACAGCACATTTGGAATGTACAAATAACGGTTTTTACACAGTTTATATTCCCTGTGAAAAAGATGATTTCCCATTTGGATGGTTTGGAGAAGGTTATTCCGTTGAAGAAGCGAAACAAGATTTTCTTGATGGTTTTAAAGCTATGGCAGAAGATCATTATGAACAAACAGGTGTAAAAGTCGAGGCGGAATTTGATTTTGTTTACGACGCTTCTGCGTTTTTACATCATTTCAAAGGATTGTTAACGCTTTCAGGAATGTCGAAAATGACAGGTATTAACAAGGCTCAACTTTCGCAATATGTTTGTGGCAGGCGTCATCCGTCGCCAAAAACAGAAGAAAAAATCAAAAAATCTGTAAAGGCGTTTGCTGAAGAACTAAGTAAAGCTATGGCGTGATTATGAAAACTCCTGAATATCTTAAAAAAGGCTCGAAGATAGCTCTCGTGACGCCAGCAAGGAAGATTGGACGCGATGAGATTGCCGCTGCCGTAAAATGGATTGAAGAAAAAGACTTCGAAGCTGTTTATGATGACCGCTTATTCGCTGAGTATCACCAACTTGCAGGCAATGACGACTTTCGTGCAAGCGTATTGCAAGAATATCTCGACAGAGACGATATAGATGCGATTTTATGCGTTAGAGGCGGCTACGGAACAATCCGAATTGTCGATAAACTTGATTTTACAAAGTTTGTAAAACACCCGAAATGGATTGTCGGATACAGCGACGTGACAGTGCTGCATGCAAAGATGCAACAGCTTGGTTATCAAAGCATTCACGGGACAATGGCAATAAATTTCGAGAAGAATACGAAGGAGGCGCTGGAAACATTGTATGAGGCGTTGGTTGGAAAACACCAAACAGATGGCGAGTTCCTCGCTACGCTCGGAATGACAGGGCAAGTGGTTGGCGGAAACCTCTCCGTTCTGTATTCAATGCTTGGTTCCGACCTGTTCCCGGAAACGGACGGTAAGGTATTGTTTATCGAAGATTTGGATGAATATCTCTACCACATCGACCGCATGATGATGGGACTGAAACGCGCCGGGAAATTAGCGAATCTGAAAGCATTGTTGGTCGGAGCGTTCACCGACATGCACGACAATACCATACCGTTCGGCATGACCGCCAAGGAAATCATTTTCGAAAAAGTGAAAGAGTATGGATATCCTGTGATTTGGGATTATCCGGCAGGACACATTGATGATAACAGGACAATAATATTTGGATAATTTTTAGCCATTAGCTGTTAGCTATTAGCCATTAGTTGGGGTGTCCACTTCTAATGGCTAATGGCTATTACCTAATGGCTTTTTAAAATAATTCTTTAAAAAGTTGTCCGATTGTTGCTATCGGTATCACTTTTATCTTGTATTTGCTGGTGTCGAGACCTTTGACGCTGTATTTCGACACAAAAATCTTGTCGAAACCGAGTTTGTCGGCCTCAGCAATGCGAGCCTCTACCCTGTTGACGGCACGCACCTCACCTGAAAGTCCGACTTCAGCGGCGAAAGCGCATCTGCCGTCTATTGCAACGTCTTCACTCGACGAAAGCACAGCCGCCATCACTGCCAAATCCATAGCCGGGTCATCGACACGGAGACCACCGGCAATGTTTAGAAACACGTCTTTGGCACCGAGACGGAAACCCGCTCGTTTCTCGAGAACAGCCAAAAGCATGTTCAACCTTCTGATATCGAAACCGGTGCTGGAGCGTTGTGGCGTGCCATAAGCTGCTGAGCTCACCAATGCCTGCGTCTCCACAAGCATAGGACGCAAGCCTTCGACCATAGCCGCGATGGCGATGCCGCTCACCGATGTCTCACGTTGCGAAAGCAAGATTTCACTTGGGTTTTTGACCTCTCGCAAACCTTCAGCATTCATCTCGAAGATACCGAGTTCCGACGACGAGCCGAAACGGTTTTTCACTGTTCTCAAAATACGGAAACCATAATGTCTGTCGCCTTCAAACTGAATGACAGTGTCGACGATATGCTCCAAAATCTTCGGTCCGGCGATGGTTCCGTCCTTGGTAATATGGCCGATGAGAAACACCGGCACATGGAACGTTTTCGCTATCTTGTTCATCTCCGCCGCCGTCTCACGAATCTGACTGATGCTGCCTGCCGTTGCCTCCACCGAAGGCGATTCCAATGTCTGCACAGAGTCGATAATCATGATGTCGGGCATCACATCTTTGAAATGTTTCAAGATATTTTGAGTGTCAGTCTCGTTGAGTATCAGACAGTTATCATTTTTAATTCCGATTCTGTCAGCACGCATCTTTATCTGTTGCTGACTCTCCTCTCCCGACACATAAAGCACTTTTTTGTCTTTAATATGCAATGCCATCTGAAGTAGCAATGTCGACTTTCCTATGCCCGGCTCGCCACCGAGAAGCACCAGAGAACCGGGAACAAGACCGCCACCGAGCACACGGTTCAACTCTTCGTAACATAAATCGAGACGTTCTTCTTGTGCGCTTGTGACATCACGAATTGGAGTCGGTTTGCTTTTAAAGTTTTGAAAATCAACATCTTTTGAAACGGATTTACTGTCTTTACCTGTCACCACCGTTTCTTCTACGTAACTGTTCCATGCTCCGCATCCAGGGCAATGTCCTATCCATTTCGGAGACTCATTGCCGCATTCCTTGCAGAAAAATACCGTTTTAGTTTTTGACATATTTTTAATTTTCTGCAAAGATAATAATAATTTCACGCAGAAATCGCAGAAATTGGAGAAATTTGTTATTCCTACATTTTATCCAGAAGTTTTTACAAATCATCACAGATTTTTTTTGTAATTTTGCAGTCAGAATAATGAATAATTTATTGAATATGAACAAGATAGTGTTGATAACTGGCGCAACGAGCGGTATCGGGCTCGGTTGTGCACGCAAATTCGCCGCTAATGGCGACAAACTTATTCTTACAGGCCGCAACGAACAGCGTCTCGAAGAGATTCGCAAGGAGCTGACAGCCAAGGGCACAAAGGTTTTAACATTGGCTTTCGATGTGCGCGACCGCGAAAAAGCCACAGAATGCATCAATAACCTGCCGAATGAATGGAAAGACATTGATGTTTTGGTGAATAACGCTGGTCTGGCTCTTGGACTTGAGCCTGAATATCAAGGCGATTTTGAGGATTGGGAGACGATGATTGACACCAACATCAAAGGATTGCTGACGATGACAAGACTTGTCGTCCCGGGCATGATGGAGCGCAACCGCGGTCATATCATCAACGTAGGTTCGGTGGCAGGCGATGCAGCATACGCAAACGGCAACGTTTATTGCGCCACAAAATCGGCGGTGAAGACGCTCAGCGACGGTCTGCGCCTCGACGTGGCCGACAGCAACATTCGCGTGACGAACCTCAAGCCTGGACTGGTGGAGACAAACTTCAGCAATGTGCGTTTCCATGGCGACACAGAACGTGCAGCCAAGGTGTACAAAGGCATCGACCCACTCACAGGCGACGACATCGCCGACGTGGCAGTTTACGCCGCCAACACCCCGGAACATGTGCAGATTGCAGAGGTGCTTATCCTCGCCACATATCAAGGCAGCGGAAGCGTTATCGTGAGGAAATAATTTTGTGATACTGACAGACCTGTAATTTTCCTTCGCCATCGCGGAGATGGAAGCCGTTGCCAAGGCAGTAACGCCACATCTTGCAGTCGGCGCACTGGTCTGTTTTCATCCATTTGCGGTCGCGATATTTTTCAAATCTGTTTTGCCAGACGTCCCAGAAACTGTCATTGTAGATGTTTCCCTGATGATAATCACTGCGAATGCTGAGACAGCCTGAGATTGAACCGTCAGCAAGGATTGAGGCGATGTTGATGCCTGCGCTGCATGAATAGTAATGGTTTCTCACCTCGCCTTCGTAATCACCGAGGAAGCCGTCGCAACCGTAGTCGGCACGGATTTTACCTTCGAGACGTGTCTGTTTGATAAACTCAAGCATCTCGACAAACTGTTCGTTTGAAAGTTGCAAATCGGGTTCGTTGGCAGCGCGACCGAAAGGAAACACAGTGAACAAACGCCAACGTTTTATTCCCAAAGAAATCAGGAAATCACGGAATTTCGACAAGTATTTTATGGTTCTTCGGTTCACGCAGGTGATGACATCCCAGGTCAGATTCGGATGTTGTTTAAGAGCCTCGACAGCAATGAGAACATTCTTGTAACTTGACTCGTTGCCACGCATCCAGTTGTGGTCTTCTTCAAATCCGTCGAAACTCACGGCTATTGTTTTCAGTCCGTTTTCAACAAACTCGTTGAGTTTTTCATGGGTGAGAAGCATTCCGTTAGTCACCATGCCCCACACGAAACCGCGTTTTGATATCTCGAGACCGCATTGAGCCAGGTCACGACGCATCATCGGCTCGCCGCCAGTGGTTATTACAACTACTTTCGACGGGTCTTGATGCTGTGTTATCTCGTCTAAAACCTTGAGAAAATCTGCGAGAGGCATGTCGTTTTGCTCAGAAAGCATACGGCAATCGCTGCCACAATGACGGCAGTTGAGGTTGCATCGCAAAGTACATTCCCAGAAAAGTTGGTGCAGCTCGTGTTCCTCTGTGCGTTGTTTCAACACAGCGCGATTGAGCTCGAGCATTAACCGCTTATTTAGGTTCATTTTCGCCTAAACGCTTATTGATGGAATCGAGTTGATGACGAAGACGTTCATTTTCGGCACCAAAAGCCTGAATTATCTCAGGTGTGCCGTAAACGCAAGCGCCTTCGCGTCTGTTGAGGATTTCCTGAATGGAGTCACGTTCTTTCACGAGTTTAGTTCTCTCAGCCTTCGTCAAGCCTTTGCTTGAGACGCAAGCCACCAGAAAAGCCACCACCGACAACACAGCTATCCAAATTGTTCTACCGAATTTTTTCATTTTTAAACGTTTAACGTTGCAAAGATACAATTTTTTTCAAATACAGAGATTTATTCAACAATAATTCCTAATTTTTGTAAAAATATTTGATCAATGAAAAACATCATAAAACATATTCTTGCAGCGGTAATATCTTATGAAAATTTCAAGGATTCGGATGTTTTCCTTGACTCACTTGGTATACCACGTGACGCGAAAATACTTTGTATGTTTGGATATGCGCAAAACGGACCGTTCATCCAGATGCAACGTAAAGGTTTCATCGTTATGGAAGATAAAGACGAGCTCGTAAACAACTCATTATCATGGAATTACGAATATATAGTTGTCGAAAACAAGAAATTTTCAGAAAAATTCGAGAAACGAAAAGAAATATTCTCCCATTTCGAAAAAATCGGGGACAATGGGAGAATATCAGTGTTTAAGTATTAAAAATTACACCTTTGCAATAATAACCATGATGTTGTTGACAAACATGTTGACAGCTATCGCGAGCAAAATCACGCCGAAGAACTTTCTGATGATGAAAATCAGGTTTTGACCCAATAATTTCTGAATCATATTGAGTTTCCTTATCACGATGTAATCGAGTATGATGTTGATTAGCAACCCGATAAGGATGTTGATAATGGCGTAGTCGGCGCGCAGCGAAAGCAAACCGGTGAGCGCTCCCGGACCGGCGATGAGTGGAAAAGCGATTGGCACTATGCTCGCGCCGCCGCTGTTAGCTTCGTTTTTTATGATTTCGCGCCCAAGAATCATCTCGACGGCGAGGATAAACAGCACAAAGGCACCCGCTACTGCGAATGAGGCTGTGTCGATGCCGAAAAGTCGCAACAAGGCGTCGCCGGCAAAGAAAAACGCCAAAAACAGCCCTAAGGCGGTCAAGCAAGCCTGTCCCGCCTTTATCGACTGATTGTTTTCCTTAAGATTCAAAAAAATAGGTATCGAACCGAAAATATCGATGATAGCAGCCATCACAATGAACGAGCTGCAGATTTCTACGAAGTTGATTTGAGTTAGCATTTTTTAAATTACATGTTTCTACAAATATAGTGATAGTGCGGTCCGAAGCGTTTGAACGCCGCCTCGTCGAGCTCTTCCTGATATTTCGGGTGAGCCACGGAGATGATGAGACGCGCGCGTTCCTGCAGCGAGCGACCATAAAGGTTCACCGCACCGTATTCCGTTATGAACCAATGGATGTGATTACGCGTAGTGACAGCGCCAGAGCCCAAATCAAGGGCCGGCACAATCTTGTTGATGCCTTTTCTCGTAGTCGAAGGCATAGCTATGATAGCCTTGCCGCCTTTGGCGCGCGACGAACCATAGACATAGTCTATTTGACCTCCCACGCCGGAATATATGCGCTCTCCAAGCGAGTCGGCGCACACCTGACCCGAAAGGTCAATCTGAATTGCCGAGTTGATGGAAGTCATCTTAGGCTGTTGCGCGATGATGAACGGGTCGTTGGTGTATTCCACGTCTTTCAGCAGCACCTCGTGGTTGCCATCAATGAAATTGTATATCTTCTGCGAACCCATTACGAAAGTGGAGACGATTTTCCCTTTGTCTAACTTTTTGTTTTCGCCCGTGATGACGCCTTTTTTTATCAGTGGCAATATGCCATCGGAGAACATCTCGGTATGGATGCCGATATTTTTATGATTATGGAGGCACGATAAGATTGCATTCGGGATTGAACCTATACCCATCTGGAGGCAAGCACCGTCTTCGATGAGCTCGGCGCAATAACGCCCGATGGTCTTCTCTAATTCGTTAGGCTCAGGCATATCGACAGTGAGCAAAGGGGTGTCGTCTTCAACGAAAACGTTGATTCTGCTGATATGGACGAGAGCATCGCCGAAAGTGCGCGGCACGTGTTTGTTGACCACCGCTATGACGAACTCCGCGCTTTCCATCGCGGCCAACGTTGCATCGACAGATGAACCCAACGAAACGTAACCGAACCTATCAGGCGGACATACCTGAATCATCGCGACATTGCATTTTATGTATTGCTCGCGGTAAAGTTTCGATGTCTCACCAAGAAACACCGGGATATAATCAGCCAAGCCTTTCTGCACGCTCTCGCGGACGTTGGCGCCGACGAAAAACGCATTGTGTTGGAAGATACCTTCAAACTCCGGATTCACGTAAGGAGCGGCACCTTCAGTGTGGAGGTGATGGATGTAAACGTTTTTCAACTCCCCTGCCCTGCCGCGGTCGCAGAGAGCTTTCACCAAACACTGCGGCACACTCGACACCGAGCTGATGTGCACATGGTCGCCAGATTTTATGACTTTAACGGCATCAGCCGCCGAAACTGCTTGATATTGCTTTCTCATGACGACTATTTTATTACGATTCTTTTAACAAATTTCTGATTTTCAGCAATAACTGCAACAAAATAAACGCCTTCCGGCAATGTGCTTACATTGATTTCGGTGTCTGTTGTAGATAGCATCATTTGTCCTGTAACATTATATATTTCAACACGTTGTACAGACGCGATTAATTGTGTCTCCACACGAATAAAATCATGTGCAGGATTTGGATACACCGAAATCTTTTCCATTTCATTTTCATCAACGCCATCCGGCACAAAATTAATAATGATATTGACATCAAACTCGACATATTGATCATCTGATGTGGCACGAATGACGAGTGTTGCTGTGCTTTCTTCTCTCGAAAGACGAGTCAATGTCAAAACTTTATTGTTGATTACCGCCTGAAGCTCATTTTCATTTGAATTTGAAACGATTCTGTAAACTATATTCTCATCCGGGTCATCGTCATCGGTAACCACACCATCAAGATTTATAGTAATTGTTTCAGGATATTCGTTGAATACGACATCATCGACAGGATTTACCACGTAAGGCGGAAGGTCTTGTGGAGGTGTTGGTGGAAGCGGAGCCTCGCCGTTGAAGTTTTCAAGGCAGAAGTAAGCAGGTGTAATCATGCCGCCGCTGTTGTTTTTCGATGACGAGAGGCTAAATGAAATGGTATGAACAGCGCCAAGCGAAGTCAAATCAAACCATTCCCAAGTGTTTATAATGTAATCCTCATCGTTGTTGGCAAAACGATAATCAGCCAAGTAAAACTCAGCAGTTCCTATGGTCTGACCGTTAGCGTTTTTACCTGTTGCTGTGAGCTTAAACCAGTCTGGGTCGTTACCTGTAGTGCCACCGAATGGCGTAGCTGTGGCATCGCCGTCATGCATGTTCTGGTAAGCCCAGAGGTTGTTGGTGACATAGCAACCAGTAACTGTATGTGCCTGACCGTCAGAAGCGTATACATCAGTCTGAACACCCATGCAATATGCCACACCGTATTGTGTCGTGCCGTCATAACCAGCACCAGTAGCAGCCGTGTATTGCGCACTCAATCCTGACTGATTCAAATCGGTGTGGTTAGAGGCTGTGAAACCACCCCAGAACATATATTCAGGCATGTAATAGTTGGTGAAAATCCAACCGCCGCTGAACATTTCATTGTCGCCCGACTCACCCTGCCAGTAGCCGTTTGCACCTAAAGCGACGTCATCGAAAGTGGCTGTTCCGACAGTGATTACGACCTCAACGCCAGAAACGCTCACGTTCATATCCACATGTTTGCCGTTGCTGGTGGCACGAATCACCAAAGTCTGGTTTGTGAACGCATTAGCAGTGTTTCTCGTCACTGAAAGCATGTCTTCATCATTGATTGTAGCTGTGATTTCCGACGGGCAACTTTGCACTGTGATTTCTATGAAATCGTTGTTGTTATCCGGGTCGTCGAAGGTGTTGCTGAGGTCGAATGTCAATGTCTGCGGATAACTTGTGAAGTTTATCGGAGCCAACTGGTTTGCCACGACAGGCGGCAAGTCTTCAGCGATACATTCAACCGAGAATGAAGTCTGCACCGATTGTCCTGCACTTTCTGCGTTGAGCGTAATGGTTGCTGTTCCACCGGTGCTTGCAAGACGTGTAACAGTCAAAATGCGATTGTTCAACGTTGCCGAAACAAGCGAAGGATTGCTGTTCGATGCCACCGTAATCACAATGTTCTCGTTCGGGTCGTCAGGGTCGTTGAAAGTATTATTCACGTTGACAGTCTGGCTTGCCGGATATGTCTCGAAAGTGATGTTGCTTACTGGATTAGCTACTACTGGAGGCAGGTTGGTGCCACTTGCCAACTCGTCTGCTCCTGCGCATGGTGCTGTTGTTGAACGGTTTTGGTCATCAATATCGGTTGTGACGTATGAAAGCGGATTTGCTACTGTCAAACCCGTGGCATCAGTAATATGTAAGTTGTTGGTTCCCACAAAGTTAGGTGTGCAAACAGCTGAATGTGAATCAAAACCTGTGGCTGTAGTCCAGTCGCTTAACGTGGCGCAATCTGTTGTTGTGAACCTTCCGATGTTAGCTCCTGTATATTGGATACGATTGTAGTCGCAAACGCGGCTATCGACACTGTTGTTGAAGCGGAAAACGTAGCCGTTGGTTGTATTCACAAGCAAATTGTTGTAAAAGTTGAAGTTTGTACCGTTTTTCTGTACGAAAATGTTGATATTTTCGCCTGTTCCGGTGCATTTTAGGGTATTATGCGCAAAATCAATGTAAGCGCATTCATTGTAGTCGATGGCGAATGCATAACTACTTGAATTAGCCTGAAGATTTACAATGTTGTTTCTGATAATGACGTGATTTTCAGCTGTTCCAACCAACGGACGGATTCTGAAAACGGTAGAATAACTTGTCGTACGAGTAATATTCATCACGTTTTTCTCAATGATGGCGCCGTTATAGCACTGGAAAATATCAATGGCATTGTAATCTGTCTTGAAATCGTTGGCGTTGACGACGGTATTTCCACGAAGTACAACATTGTTGTAGAAAGTGATGTAAATCGACTTAAACTGTTGATTTTCAAAGTTACAGTTTTCAACAAGCACATTTTCATTGAACAATGTCATGTTTTTTCCTTGCAGATAAAGGGCTATACATCCGTTGATGAACTGGCAGCCTACGAATTGTGTGTCGTGGTTGACAATGCCGTCGCCGTTGTTCATGTGAACAAGGTTTTTGTCGTTGTCGGATGAATTTGTAGGCACCTCAATGCCCACAAAACGCACGTTTTCGAATCTGTCGTAGTCGCACTGGCCGTCAAATACCAGCAAGCGTGCCTTTGCCGTTGATGATGTTGTAACCATCATGTTCTCGAAAGTGACATAATCGGCACCACTCAGTTTGAGAGTGCTGTTGTCGGTGTAGCCGGCGTTGCTTGTAATCACAACCTGCTGATTGTCGGCACCCATGCCTCTGAAGATGACACGGTTGGTTGCCGAAGCCCCATTGATTTGGTTGACTGTAACATACTCCTCGTATGTTCCTGGGGCCACCTCAAATATCACCTGACCTGAGACACCGGCCGACAATGCCGAGGCCGCCGCGCTCAACGAGGTGTAGTCAGGGTTTTGAGAAGAGTTACTGTTGATGGTGTAAGTGCCTGATAGTTGGGCATTTACGATTGTCGCAAAGCAAAGCGACAGTGCTAAAAGGAAACACTTTTTCATGATAATTTAATTTTAATCCCGAAATAAATTTAACTATGTCGCTTGGCAAGGTCTTCTGACTCGCCCGAGTCTGCCGCCTTCCCATCTTTCGACAGTGGCTTGATTGACAGACCGTTACGTCGGGCTTACAGCAGCGGGTACTGTTGCCGATTTTCACGGCATTCCCTTTTCCAAAGCGGCTGCAAAGATACTAAATTTTTAGCTAACGGTAGCGTTTTTCCAGTTCAGCACGATATTTTTCTGCGATTTCTGTTGCAATCATAATGGCATCACCTTGAGGTTCAGCGTTGAAGGTGTGGAGACGTTCACGCCACCATTGGCCTTCGTATTTGCAGATGCGGTTGTGGTAAGCTACTTCATCAAAGTCTTTTCCGTCTGCTATGGCGGCGTCCATGTCTTTGAAGAACTCCTTCCAGCGGTAGGCGTAGTAGGTCTCAGTGAGACCGGCCCAGGCACGGCTGGCGTATTCGTTCAACAATGCATCTTCCTCTCCCCAGGTGGTGATGATGTTACGGGCGTTGCTCTCGAAATAATCCTTCTCTTCGTCAGTATTTCCTATTGCTCTCGCATCTTTAATCCATTTTCCGACAAGGAACGCCGGCTCGGTGGCAAGGATACGGTCGGTGTCATCGAGGATAGAAACCATAGTCAGTTCGAGTTCCTGTATCTTCTCGAAGTCGTTGTCACGATAGGCGTTCACATAGTCTACATACAAATCGCTGAAATAGTTGCCGAGCATCTGACGGGTGATGTTAACGATGTCGAAATGACGGGCTCTGCTGTCACAGTCGGCCGCCAAGAGGTTATCGAGAACATCCAGAAGAATGATGTTGCTATATTTGTATGTCGGTGCGATGTAATATTGACGATATTCTTTGATGTTTCCTGTTGTCGGACGCTGATTTATTCTCACTGTCTGACCCGGTGACGACACCTTATTATATACGCTGTCGGCAAGAAGTTTCCATGCTTTTCTCATGTGTTCATCGGCTTTTCCGGCACGCTGATCGGCGAGGCATTCCACCCAAGCGTCGATGTCATTGGTGAGTGGGTTGTCCCAAGCTTTCTCAAACACGTATTCATACATGAACGGGTTACAGTCGAAGCCTTCGAGTGTTGAGCCTATGCCCACGAAGTTGTCGCCGCCTTTTTCAAAAGCGCGTTCGATACGGGCGTTGACGGTATCCAAATTGCCTGCAAGCATAGAGTTCCCGCCGAAGTTTCCGAGGTAACACCATATGTAAGGCACTCCGTAGTAAGCTTTCGTTCTTTCCCACACAGGTTGTCGCTCACAGTAATAATCGAGCATGATATGACGGTCCTTCGGCATTGAAGTGATGTATGCCTCGATGCGGTTGTCGACTTCCCAATATTGACGCTCGTTCCAGAAGAGCCATGCCATCTCGAGCCATCGTGCCTCAGGGTCGGCAGCCTCGAGAGACTCGTACACCTGACGGCTGACACGTGCAAGATATTCCGGCTCCCAGCTCGGCGGGATGAGCTCATTGAAGATATCGATGCCATAGATATGGTCGGTGCCGTAAAACTCGGTCTGTTTTGCTATGAATTTTTTCTGAATCTCTGTGTAAAGCGGGTAAAGCGGGTCGAGGAACTTGCACCAGCATGTGCTGTCGAAGCCTGCCCAGTCGCCAAGTGATGCTAACGGAGCATCAGGATAGAGACGTTTGATGACAGGCGGCACATGGCCTGCAAAACCTGGCAAAACAGGTTTCATGTTAAGTTCTCTTTCGCGCGCCACAATCTGTTTCTGTAACGCTTTCTGATTTTCCAACCATACTATCGGGAGCGGACCGCCCCAACGGTCGATATTCTGCATGCGGTGCCACGGCAAGTGCGCCGGACCCGTGAAATAGCTGCGAATCTCCTCATCTGTGAGGCCGAAATCACGCCATACTTCATACCAAACCGATTCCTGTCCGGTGATTGCCAAAGGCAAATTGATACCGTTGAGCGCCATCCAGTCGATGAAATGCTCCCATTGCGACCATCCCCACCATGGCATGGTGTAGCCGAAGGTGCAGTAATTCAGGAAGAAACGGTCGGGGACACGGGCGTTTAACCTAACTTTCGTCTCAACTTTAGGCATTTTCGCAGGAACCTCGAGTTTTTCGGTCTCGAACCACGAATATTGGGCCTTGCAATAATATTTCAGATAATGGTTGAGTCCCACCGCCATGCTGTTGGCGTCATTACCGCGAATCACAAGATTTTTGCCGACAGTTTCAATCTCGAAACAATCGTTATCAACATCTGTAAGTCGTTCAAGCACAATATGTTTGGAATATTCCGGTACCACACGGTTCACCAATCCGCGCATGGCGACAACTTCAGAATCGGTTTCTTTTTTAGTGCAAGAGAAGCACATCAATATGCTTGCAAAAGCGATGAGATACAGTTTTTTCATATTTTTGAATTTATTTCCATTTGACATTAGTGAACAAGCCTGAGAAAGCGGTAAAAACAACATAAAAAGGGTAAACGAGTTCCAACGGGAACATCCACCGCATGAGTCTATGCTGTTTCATGAAATGCGTGATTCTCTTCAAAATCGGGAGGTCGATGAGTGTTTTAAGAACCACGTAAAGCACGTAGAAACACCAGAAAATGTGCATGAAAAAGCCTGCGACAAAGAAAAACACTATGCTCAAGTTGAACAACAACACGATGAATGCCGTTGTGAGGATTTTCCAGTTGGTGTAAGCTTTTGTTTTTGATGCCCAACGCTTCCTTTGACGGAAAAACGCCTTCAGATCAGGCATGGTAGCAGTCTTCACAACAGCTTGATTATCAAGTATAAACATCACCGATTTGCTTCCGTAATGTTTGATAAACTGTTCCATCAGAAACATGTCGTCACCGGATGCGATTTTCATGTCGGTGCGATATTTCTCAACGTCGAGAGCCGCTTGGCGGTCGTACATCATGTTGGCACCGTTGCACATCACCGGCATCCCGATAGCTGCCGAACCTGCCGTGCTCGCTATAAGACTCAGATGCTCAAGCACTTGGAGCTTTTCAAAGATTGTATTTGCTGGGGATAAAAGTACCGGACCGAGCAACATCTTCAGATTATGATTCAAGAAATAATCCACCATCACCTCAATCCAATGCTGTGGAAGCTCACAGTCGGCATCGGTAACCATAACCAATTCATTTTCAGCGGCATGCAAAGCCTGTGAGATAGCATGTTTCTTGCCTGAACCGTTTGCTTTCAACAGTTTCAAGTTCATTTCAGGATGGAGAACTCGAAAATTCTCTGAAACCTCTAATGTCTCATCAGTTGAATGGTCGTCAACAATAATTACTTCAAATGATTCTTTGCTAAACGATTGATTATAAAGCGATTGCAATAGTTTTTCAATGTTTTTACATTCGTTTCGGGCGGCAACTAAAATTGAAACGTTTTTCTGAAACGCACGGTTGTGCGTCTCCACACGATGTCTGTACAGCGTCAAACCATATGTGAACGCTCCGATGCAAATCAGGTACAGTGCCGCGAATATCAATATGATATTCAACAAGATATGGATGGTTTCAAGACTCATAACTCCTCCTCATAAACTTCAGCTTGCGGATATAAAACAGCCCTATGACGGCAGGAATCGCAAGGTTATAAAGCCATAGCATAGTGCTTGCGGACGCAACCATAAGACTGAAAGACGTGCTTATTCCCATGATACTCAACCACTTCTCGAAGACAAAGATGCATACTGAGCCTCGCACAGCAATTTCAGTGATTGTGATAAACGGTATTACCGTCATCATCAGGTATGTCATCATGATAGGAATCATAGCTTCAAAATAGTTCAGAGGCACATCGAAAGCCCAGATTAACAGGACAAACTGGAACGAATAAACGATATATTTCACGAAAGCGACGAGCAGAATCTCTCCTAATTCTTTTGTTGAAAATCTGCTGAAAACCTCCATATACTGTTCTGTTCTCGGTCGCCATTTCCTTGGGATTATCTTTTGAAGATACCTTAAAACATGGATTTTGAAATAAACCGTAAAAGCCAAAACAATGATTATCAACGAGATAAGAATTCCATAGAAGACTCCTGAGCCTTTATGAAAAAACAGCCAAGCGAAACAGCCAAGTGTGACCGTGACGACCATCTGCGCGATGTTTCCAACAAAAGTGAGCATTGCCGCCTTTAGTCTGTTGCCTTTTTCGAGTATGAAGATACGCCCGAGGAAGTCGCCGGTGCGGTTAGGAAACATCATGCCCGCCGTGATACCGGTGAAAATAGCCATAAAAGCCTTACGAAAAGGCACAGCCTCGACAGGTTTCACTGATTTCTGCCATTTTAAAGTCTCCAAAGCCATATTAACAGGCATTAACACAATGGCCAAAAGCATCAGCAGTATGTTTTTTGAAGACGAGAACGAAAGTTTCACCGAGTTCCACATCTCTGTAGTATCTTGATTATCAAAGATTTTATCATAGATAAAGCAACATCCGGCAAGCACAATGAGAATTTTTATCGCCATTTCAGCAATTTTCATTATTTTTGCATTATGTGAATTCGCATTCATTTCGACTGCAAAGATAATAAATTTTGAAAACTGACCGAATAATATTAGGTATCGACCCGGGAACGATGGTGATGGGTTACGGCCTCATCCTTCAGAGAGGCAAGGAACTAAGTATGCTTAGAATGGGTGTTTTAAAGCTTAGTAAACTTGAAAATCAGGCACTTAAGCTACGGAAAATATTTGAACGCGTGCTCGAAATAATCGACGAATATCATCCTGATGAGCTTGCCATCGAGGCTCCTTTCTTCGGAAAAAACGTTCAGTCGATGCTGAAATTAGGTCGTGCTCAGGGTGTTGCGATGGCTGCGGCACTTTATCGTGACATCCCGATTTTTGAGTATTCTCCACGTAAAATCAAGCAGTCGATAACAGGTAACGGTGCCGCTTCAAAGGAACAGGTCGCGGCAATGGTGCAGAAACTCTGCAACTTCACCGAGCATCCCGACTATCTCGACGCCACCGACGCCATGGCAGCAGCTGTATGCCACAGCTTTCAAAACCAACTCAACATCGTCGGAGGCACCGATGAACCGAAACTTCCGAAAATCCCGAAAGGAAAGAAATCTTTTAACAGCTGGGAGGCGTTTCTACAACAGAACCCTGAGAAAAAATTACATTAACTTCTGATAAAACTGCCACCATCTATCGGGGAGTTCGTTGCGCATTGCCATGTCGTAATCTGATTTCGAGCATGGGATGAAATGCTCTGAAATTTCCATCCACCATTTTCCGGTTGTCTTGTGACATAAGAAAATGAGTTCGTCGTAATCTTCAAGTTTTACGATATATTTTGTGAATTCATCACGGTTGTCAGTGGTCGGAAAATCATTCTGACGAAGTGAGAAGCCTTCCAAGAAGTACCAAATCATCTCCGCTAAGTTGTTGGCACTCTGATAGTTGACATCAAAAATCGGATTGTAGTTGAAGAACCCTATCGATGTCAGTTTCGGGTTCAAACCGGCGTAACGAGTCATCTTGCAACCGTCTTCACTGCTGAATCCGTTCGGCGAGCTGCGTTTCACACCAGGCATGTCGGCAGCACAAAAAGCAGCCGCATCAATAGTGATGATATCGGCGCTACGAAGCAACGGCTCTGTCAGTTCGGCACGGTTTTTTATCGTTCCCAAACGATAGATGTCGAACAGCAACTGTTTCATCAAGTTAATATTCTCATTATCAATGTAATAAGTCTGATAACCGATGTTAGTGTAGTTGAACAAATAGTTCGGCTGATGCAAGATGATTTGGCTCAGATACGACTCCGAATTGATGCTCTCACCGTCCTCGCCAAGGTCGAAACGTGGGTCTATTGCTGTGATATTCACCAACTTACCGGTGTTTTCGTAAACCTGATAAATCGGATATGTCAAATCCTGACTTCCACCCAAGATAACGGGCACAATATGATATTTCAAAAGCGTCAAAAACACCTCGCTCAAGGCGTAGTAGGTATCCTCAACACGCAATCCGGCTTTCACATTGCCGAGGTCGACGATTTTCAAGTCGGGCCAATGGTTAAACAAAGGATATAAGGCGTGGCGGATAGCATCCGGACCAGCCTTACATCCTTCATTATCAACGGCATAGCGTTCCTCCTCAACTCCGATGATTGCAATCTGATGACCCTCCAATTCTGGAAAATCTTCTTCATTTTTAAAGATTGTTATCGTGTTGCCAAGCTGTTTTTTATGTGTCAAATGACAGTTTCCGACAACTTCCTCCTTGACCGGATTGAGAAAAGCGCTGATGTCCATTTTTATTTCTTTGGAGAAATTTTCTTTCTGATGATTTCGTGCAACTCATTGACGTTGACGCGGATCTGCTCCATGGTGTCGCGGTCGCGGACGGTCACTGTGTTGTCTTCAAGTGTCTGATTATCAACGGTTACGCAGAGAGGAGTACCGATAGCATCCTGTCTTCTGTAACGTTTTCCGATGGAGTCTTTCTCCTCGTACTGGCACATATAGTCGTACTGCAGGCTGTCCATGATTTCGCGAGCTTTCTCCGGGAGTCCGTCTTTCTTCACCAATGGCAAGATAGCCACTTTGTAAGGTGCAAGAATCGGAGGCAGCTTCATCACAACGCGTTCGCTGCCGTCTTCGAGTTTCTCCTCTGTGTAGGCGTAGCTGAACATCGCGAGGAACATACGGTCGAGACCGATAGATGTCTCGATGACGTATGGAGTGTAGCTCTCGTTGGTCTCAGGGTCGAAATATTGCAGTTTCTTACCTGAGAACTCTGCATGACGGCCAAGGTCGTAGTCGGTGCGGCTGTGAACGCCTTCCAACTCCTTGAAACCGAACGGGAAGTTGAACTCGATATCGGTTGCGGCATTGGCATAGTGAGCGAGTTTCTCATGGTCGTGGAAACGATAGTTTTCAGCTGGGATACCCAATGAAAGGTGCCATTTCAGACGTTCTTCCTTCCATTTCTTGAACCATTCGATTTCGGTGCCAGGGCGTACAAAGAACTGCATCTCCATCTGCTCGAACTCTCTCATACGGAAAATGAACTGACGGGCGACGATTTCGTTACGGAATGCCTTTCCTGTCTGTGCGATGCCAAACGGAATCTTCATTCTGCCGGTCTTCTGAACGTTGAGGTAGTTCACGAAGATACCCTGAGCTGTCTCAGGACGCAGATAGATAGTGTTGGCGCCTTCTGCCAGCGAGCCGATCTGGGTAGCGAACATCAAATTAAACTGACGGACATCAGTCCAGTTGCGTGTTCCGCTGATTGGGCACACGATTCCGAGGTCTTCAATAAGTTTCTTGATGTCAGCGAGGTCATTTTTCTCCATAGCGCCGTACAGACGATGGCTGATTTCCTCGATTTCTTTCTTCCATTCAAGGACGCGGGCATTTGTGGTGACAAACTGTTCCTTGTTGAAAGCATCGCCGAAACGTTTCTGAGCTTTCTCGACTTCCTTGTTGATTTTTTCCTCGATTTTGGCAATGTAATCCTCTACCAAAACGTCGGCGCGATAACGTTTCTTGCTGTCTTTGTTGTCGATCATAGGGTCGTTGAAAGCGTCGACGTGACCTGAGGCCTTCCACACTGTCGGGTGCATGAAGATTGCAGCGTCGAGACCGACGATGTTTTCGTGCATCTGCACCATGGCTTTCCACCAGTATTCTCTGATGTTTTTCTTCAGTTCGACACCATTCTGGCCGTAATCGTAAACGGCAGCCAGTCCGTCGTAAATATCACTTGAAGGGAAAATGAAACCGTATTCCTTCGCGTGAGCTGTTATCTTTTTGAAAAATTCTTCTTGATTCATCTTTTTTCAGTTAGTAATTAGTAGTTAGGAGTTAGGGGTTAGCAGTAAAACTTCTCACTACTAACTCCTAACTTCTAAATTATAAAATAAGCATTGCGTCGCCGTAGGTGAAGAAATTGTATTTTTCTGCGACGGCTTCTTTATAGGCTTTCATTAAGAAATCGTAACCTGCGAAGGCTGCCACTTCCATCATCATAGGTGATTTCGGCAGATGGAAGTTGGTGATGAGCGCGTCGGCAGTGTTGAAATCGTAAGGCGGGAAGATGAACTTGTTGGTCCAGCCTTTCATCGGTTTCAGCTTGCCTGTGATGCTCACGACAGTCTCCATTACCTTCAAAGTGGTTGTTCCGACAGCGAAAACTCTGTGTTTTGCTGCTTTCGTCTCGTTAATGAGGTCACAAGTCTCCTGCGAGATGTTGATTTCTTCTGAGTCTGTTTTATGTTTTGTCAAGTCCTCGACCTCGATGTCACGGAAGTTGCCCATGCCTGTGTGCAGCGTCACCTCAGCGAAGTTAACATCCTGAAGCTCCATGCGTTTCATGAGAATCTTGCTGAAATGCATGCCTGCTGTAGGAGCGGCGACTGAACCTTCCTGAGTTGCATAAACGGTCTGATAGTTAAACTCGTCATCCTCTTCGACAGGACGCTGAATGACTTTCGGAAGCGGTGTCTCGCCAAGTCCCATGATGACTTTCTTGAACTCTTCATGCGGACCGTCGAACAGGAAACGCAGTGTACGACCGCGTGATGTGGTGTTGTCGATGACTTCAGCCACGAGTTCGTCGTTTTCGCCGAAATACAGCTTGTTGCCGATACGGATTTTACGGGCAGGGTCAACGAGGACGTCCCAAAGACGGCTCTCAGGGTCGAGCTCGCGAAGTAACATCACCTCGATTTTCGCTCCGGTTTTCTCCTTTTCGCCGTAGAGACGAGCCGGAAACACACGTGAGTTGTTAATCACGAACAAATCGCCTGGCAGGCAATAGCTGAGGATGTCGCGGAATGTTTTGTGCTCAATGGTTTGAGTGTCGCGGTGCAAAACCATCATTCTTGCATCTTCGCGCTCTTTCGGCGGATACATAGCGATGAGGTCGTGCGGTAAATTGAACTTAAACTGTGATAGTTTCATTTCAAATATTATTTAATTTTTCACTTTTTTCAAAAAAGGAATGCAAATATACAACAAAACGAAAATTTTGTCAAGGAAAAAGTTGTAAATAATTGATTTATAAGCCAATAGCCGTTAGGTATAAGCCATTAGATTACAATGAAGCATTAAAAAAACTAATGTTCCAACTTCAACTCTCCGTCTTTGATCAAGTTCAGTTTTCTAAAGATCTGACCGAAGCACCAAGTTAAAACTGCAGGCAAAATAAAACATATTAATAAAATTCCCCACCACATGTTGGCGCCGCCGTCGGGCATTGCCGAGATGACGCCGAGAGGTCCGACGAGGCCGCAGGTGCCCATGCCAGAGCCGATTGGCACGTTCTCGAGATGAAACACGCATGTTGCCAAAGGACCTGTGATTGCTGCTGTTAATGTCGGTGGAATCCATGTCAGAGGATGACGTAAGATATTTGGCATCTGAAGCATCGAGGTGCCGAGACCTTGTGAGATGAGGCCGCCCCAGCGGTTTTCCTTGAAGCTCATGACGGCGAAACCGACCATCTGGGCGCAACAACCGGCTGTTGCAGCACCTCCGGCGATACCTGAAAGCCCGATGGCGATACAGATTGCGGCACTTGAAATAGGCAACGTCAAAGCCATTCCGATGCTGACCGAGACGATGATTCCCATCGCGAACGGGTGCAGATTTGTTGCATACATGATAAAATCGCCGAAAGCGGTCATGAAACGGCTGATGCCAGGACCGACAAACATCGCGAGTAATATACCCGAAATGATTGTAACAGAAGGAGTTACAAGGATATCGACCTGAGTTTCTTTCGACACCATCTTACCGAGTTCGGTGCTAATGACAACGGCTACAAGCACTCCGACTGGACCGCCTAAGGTGTTTCCTGCCACTCCGACCGCCACGGCGCTGAACATCACCAAAGCCGGGGCATGAAGAGCGTAAGCGATAGCCACCCCCATAGCCGGACCGGCAGCGATTTTGCAGTATTTCGCAAACTCAACAAACATCGGGATATTCAGTCGGTTTCCGATGGTGTCGAAAATCGTACCTATCAATAATGACGCGAACAAACCGAGCGCCATAGCGCCAAGAGCGTCAAGCAGATATGCCTTCGCCGAGACATCGACGTTTTTTCTTTTCAGAAATGATTTAAAGT
Organism: Bacteroidales bacterium; assembly: GCA_017649945.1. GTDB lineage: Bacteria > Bacteroidota > Bacteroidia > Bacteroidales > F082 > Limimorpha. Next base: position 58,805 of record JAGCFU010000015.1, read on the forward strand.
TTGACATGATTGACAAGTTAATTTTAGACAGGATTAACAGGATTAACAAGATTTATAAGATTGTTTTATCTGTTGTTCCTTTTTAAATCAGGCCGCAAAATTACAAAATTTTCCGATATCTATTGTCATTTCGACCGAAGCGAAGCGGAGTGGAGAAATCTTTTTCAAACTTTTTTCAAAAAAAATGTAAAATTAATTTGCTATTTTGTAAAATATACTTTACTTTTGCAGCGTTAAACTTTTGAATTAAATGTTCAACCTTTAAAATTAAAGTACTATGAAAAAGAACTATTTGTTTCCGAACAGCTTCAAGACTGTCGGAGTGGTGCTTACCACCATTGCATTAGTCGCATTCATCATCTGGCTTTGCTTGGAAATCAGCCCGGAATTCAAAATGCCCGCACTGATATATGGGGATTTATTCAGTAAAAGCAAGTATTTCTGCATGGCAGACTGCGGTTTGCTCACA
>JAGCFU010000082.1 GCA_017649945.1 Bacteroidales bacterium
CTCGATGACAACAGTTTTGTCAAACAAATCAGAAAAGAAACAGAAGTCATGCTGAAATACATCGCTGACGCAAGAGAATTAGTTAAATGACCAGTAAAAACATAAAACTATGAGAGTAATTATTGAACCAACTTACGAAAAAATGTCACAGTGGGCGGCAAATCATATCGTCCGCAGAATCAATGAATTCAAGCCGACAGTTGAGAAGCCTTTCATCCTCGGATTGCCGACAGGTTCAACACCTATTGGAACATACAAATGCCTCATCGAGGCCTACAAAGCAGGAAAAGTATCTTTCCAGAACGTGGTTACATTCAATATGGACGAATACGTAAAAATTCCTGAGAATCATCCGGAAAGCTACCATTCATTCATGTGGAACAACTTCTTCAAGCATATCGATATCAAGAAAGAAAACGTGAACATCCTTAACGGTAACGCTGAAGACCTCGAGGCAGAGTGCGCACGTTATGAAGCCAAGATCAAGAGCTACGGCGGCATCCATCTGTTCATGGGCGGCATCGGTCCTGACGGTCACATCGCATTCAACGAGCCCGGTTCATCACTGACATCACGCACAAGAGTGAAATCATTGACGACAGATACCATCATCGCCAACTCACGTTTCTTTGAGAATGACATCAACAAGGTGCCGAAGACCGCTTTGACAGTAGGTGTCGGAACAGTGATGGACAGCGACGAGGTGATGATTCTCGCAAACGGTCACAACAAGGCACGCGCTTTGGCAGCTGCTATCGAAGGCGGCGTTTGCCATCTCTGCACCGTGAGCGCATTGCAGATGCATCCGAAAGGCATCATCGTGTGCGACGACGCGGCCACCGACGAGCTGAAAGTCGGAACAGTGAACTATTTCAAAGACATTGAAAAGGCTAACTTATAATGTTTTTTAAACACGAATCGAGTTTTATAGATGAAGGTGCCGTCGTTGGCGACGGCACCAAAATCTGGCATTTCTGTCATATCCAAAAAGGCGCGGTGATAGGAAAAGACTGCTCTTTGGGACAGAATGTCAACATCGGAAACAATGTAAAGATCGGAAACGGCGTCAGGATTCAGAACAATGTGTCGGTGTACGAGGGCGTGGAGATTGAAGACAACGTGTTTTGCGGTCCGAGCTGCGTATTTACAAACGTCGTGACACCACGCGCGCACTTTCCGGTACACGGCGTTTATGCGAAGACATTAATAAAAGAAGGTGCGTCGCTTGGTGCCAACTGCACCATAATCTGCGGCCACACCGTTGGAAAGAGCGCGATGATAGCAGCCGGAGCCGTTGTCACGAAAGACGTGAAGGATTATGCATTGATGGCAGGAGTACCGGCTAAACAGATTGGCTGGGTTTGTGAGTGTGGGAAGAAATTAGGAGCAGATTTGAAATGTGAATGTGGACGTGAATATAAATATGTAGGGACAGATCGAATCTGTCCTAAATAAATATTAAATTTTTATGAAGAATTTTGCGATTATCGGAGTTGGGGGATATATTGCGCCAAGACATCTGAAAGCGATAAAAGACACGGGAAACAACATGGTCTCGGCCTACGACAAAAGCGATTCTGTAGGCATCATGGACAGTTATTTCCCGAATGCGGCGTTTTTTACCGAGCAGGAGTTATTTGACCGTCATAACACACGTCTGATTGAACGCGGCACAAATATAGATTACGTCACTGTTTGCACGCCGAATTATCTACACGACGCTCACACTCGTTATGGGTTAAGATTAGGCGCCGACGTCATCTGCGAGAAACCGGTTGTCCTGAATCCTTGGAACATCGACGCACTGGAGAAAGTTGAACAAAGCACAGGACATAAGGCGTTCACAATACTTCAGCTGCGTCTCCACGACTCGATAGTGGCATTGAAAAAGAAAATAGATGAAGGTCCGAAAGACAAGATTTACGATGTCGATTTGACATACATCACCGCAAGAGGCAACTGGTATTACACCTCATGGAAAGGCAACGAAAACAAGAGCGGAGGCATTGCAACAAATATCGGCATTCATTTTTATGACATGCTTTCGTGGATTTTCGGTCCTGTGACAAAAAACGTGGTGCACATCTCTACACATGACCGCGTGGCAGGATATCTCGAGATGCCGAAAGCCAGAGTACGTTACTTCTTGAGTATCAATGCAGACACACTTCCTGCAAGCGCTGCCCAAGGTGAGAAAAAAACATACAGAACAATTATGATTGACGGTTCGGAGTTCGAGTTCAGCACCGGATTCACCGAACTGCACACAAAAAGTTACGAGAAGATTCTTGCAGACGAAGGATTCCGCATTTCAGAAGCCAAAAACTGCATCAATATAGTTTACGAAATTAGAAACGCGAAGCCGATAGGACTGGTGGGCGACTACCATCCGCTGGCGAAATTAGCATTAAGTGAGCATCCTTTCGGATGGCGGTAGCACTCCGTCATTTCGACCGAAGCGAAGCGTAGTGGAGAAATCTCATTAAAAAAATGAAAATGAAGATATTAGTCACCGGAGGAACAGGATTTATCGGTTCCCACACAACAGTAGAATTACAGCAGCAGGGCTACGATGTAATCATTGTAGACGCATTGTTTAACTCGAGAATCGAGGCTATTGACGCTATCGAATCAATCACAGGAAAACGTCCTGAGTTTGAGCAGTTTGACCTTGCTGACAGAGCAAAAGTCGACGATTTCTTCAGCCGTCATCAAGACATTAAAGGAGTGATACATTTCGCGGCGCACAAAGCGGTCGGCGAATCGGTGGAACAACCGTTGAAATACTACCGCAACAACCTC
>JAGCFU010000016.1 GCA_017649945.1 Bacteroidales bacterium
GCTTAAAACAGAGAAACCATGTGCGAAACCACGTGGAATGAAAAGTGTCCTGTGGTTGTTTTCCGACAACTCTGTTGCTATATGTTTTCCGTATGTCGGCGAGCCTTTGCGGATATCAACGGCCACGTCGAGGACACTGCCTTTCACGCAGCGCACCAATTTCGCCTGTGCAAATGGCGGATACTGAAAATGCAGGCCTCTCACTACTCCGTAACATGATTTCGACTCATTGTCCTGCACAAAAACTGTTTTACCAATATTGTCGTCTAACTCTCTCTGCGAGAACGATTCAAAAAAATATCCTCTCTCATCACCGAACACTTTTGGCTCGATAATCACTACTCCTTCGATATCAGTTTTTATAAAATTCATTTCAAAAAGGCACAAATAACTTGCAAAAATACATATTTAAAAATTATTATCAAAGAAAAAAGTGTATTTTTGCAAAAATTTTAAAGAAATGATTCTTTGTTTGGAAACTGCTACGCCATCGTGTTCGGTGGCTTTGGTGCATAACGGCGAGGTTTGGGCTTGCGAGGAAGACCCGAAAGGCCAGAATCACTCGGAAAAAATCACGCTTTTCATCGATTCTGTGATGAAAAAAGCCAATATTTCTTACGACCGGCTCGACGCTGTAGCCGTCAGCATGGGACCAGGCTCATACACTGGTCTCCGTATCGGAGTGAGTACCGCCAAAGGCATCTGCTATGCCGTGTCCAAACCTCTCATCGCTGTCGAGACACTCGAGGCTATGGCATTTGGCGGTCTGTCCGTCATTTCTACCGAGCGCAGCGAGCGGAGAAATATCCTGCTGATTCCAGCCATCGACGCTCGACGCATGGAGGTATACGCCGCTATCTTCGATGAAAACGTAAACAAAATAAAGGACACTGAGGCTGTCATCATCGACGGGAACTCGTTTTCAGATTTGAAAAAAGACCATCATCTTTATTTGTTTGGCGATGGTGCCGACAAGTGTGCCGAACTTTTCGCAAATGACGATAAAATCACAGTAATAAAAGAATTTTATTGCTCGGCGAAATATATGAATACTATTGCACAACAAAAATTCAATAATAGTGAATTTGTTGATGTGGCATATTTCGAGCCGTTCTATCTTAAAGACTTCGTTCCAGGCACACCTACCGTCAAAGGTTTACACTAATTCTTGAACCCTCTGAATAAGCTCCGAATTCAGGCGCATACTGGCATTGAATCATCGAATGTCCGGCGCTGAAACTGCCGTCTTTTGTCACATACAATTCGTATGAAACCGTGTGTTTCCCCTTCGGAAGATACTCAAAGAAGTATTCCATGGAAACGTCGGTGGTGCTTTGATAATACCAAAGTCCGTTGTCCCAATGGTATCTTGAAAGTTGCTCCGTAGGCTCAAAACACGCTCCACGTAAGTCTTTAAGATACACGAATTCCATGTCCTGACTGTTCTCAAACGTGATTTTCACCGTGACTTTATCGCCGACTTTGATGTTTTCAGGCATAATGATTTCACGCTTAATCTTCATAGCGTCACTATGCTTCTGCACCTTGTCGACAGGCACAAAGTATTGACGGTATAAGCCGCCCCAAACCACGTGATTCGACTGATTGTCAACGAAAACTTTAACGCTGTCATCACCAACAATCATTGAGGCTCTGGCGTCTTCAACGGTCCAATCAGTACCTCTGTTCATGATTGCGAAAATGGCTTCCACAGATGCCAGTTCATTTTCCCACATATTTATACGTTTCTGTGTCAGAATCCAGAGGCGCATGGCATCTGTTTCCTCTGTTTTTGGCTCGATTTCGTTGAATGCCTCCAAAATTCTTGCCTGACTTTCTACATTAAGGTTACGCCAATACATTCCGAGTTCATTTTTGATTGCGCGCTCACGTAACGATTTGATAATCAGTTTGGAAATATCGTGGAAATTGTTTCTGTCCAATATCAATGCGATATAAGCCTGCTCCTCAACATCATAACGACGCCAATCTGTGCGTAATTTGTTGATATAGAATGTTTTGGCTTCCTCAAATTTTTCTGATGTCTCGTATGGGAAGTAACTCATGGCATGCAGGTTTTCCATTGTGATGAATCCACAGATGGCGTCCTTTTTCTTTTTCTGAGTATCAAGCTTATTATATCTTTCAACTACTTCATTTTCAATGAAATGGAAAGCTTTTTCGGTCATCTCCAATTTGTCGCCAAGACGACCGAGTCCGCACAATATATGTTGTGTGATGTATTCACTCTCAGGCATGCCGTCAATCCAAGGCCAGCCTCCGTTGAGCGTCTGCTTCTTTTCGAGGATATTTAATGCCGATGCGATGTTTTTGTCAACAGCCTCGGTGTCAAAGAGTCTCGATATGTTGGCACGTTGCTGAGCCTCGTTTTTTGCATCTAAAACCCATGGTGTCTCTTTTAATAAAATAGCCTTCACTTCTTCATTTTTCTGCAACTCCGACAATGTGTCGCCATCGTGTTCTGTCAGCATTTCCTTGATGTTTGAGTTGCCATTGACGATTCTTTGCGCCATTTTGTTGGTGAAATATCTGTAGAAAGCAGAAGCGGCATATTTTTCGTCACTTTCAGCAAGATATGGCAGTGCCTGAATAACGTAAAACACCGGATTTGCGTTGAAATTCAGTTTGATATCGTGATTTCTCTCATCTTCATTGCTGATGTTGAATTCATACTCTTTCAACGTTTTTGCGTCAACAGTCAAAGAATATGTCTGTGTCATGAATATATCGGTGCTCAACACTGGAAGCAGATGCTGTTCTGTGTCGCTGAAACCTTTAGTAATTGCTGAAAATCTAAAGGTCAACGCATTCACACCTTTTTGCATTGCCACCTTCCAGCGCACACTTTGACTGCGACCGGCTGGAATTTCACTAATATTTATATTATTGTCGGATAAAATCAATTTTATTGGATTATTATTTTCGTCGAAAATCTCGAGTTTTACGGTTGGTGAAAGGGCATCATCAGACAGATTTATCACGTTGGCGGCGATCCATAGCGTGTCTTCGTCGTAAACGAATCGAGGCATGTCGGCCATAATCATCAACGGCTGCTGTGTAACGATGCTTTTTTCAAAGTTTCCGACGCTTAAATCCTTATTGTAAGCGAGAATCCTGAAATTCCATCGTGTCAACGCGTCAGGCATGGTGAAGTTGAAGGTCACGTCGCCGTTTTCGTCGGTGCGCAAATCCGGATAGAAGAAGGCGGTCTCGTTGAAATCTTTGCGTATCTTCGCCGGCGGATTGATATGAGATTCTGTTGATGGTACACTGATAGATTCATTCTCATTTTTGGAGTCAGCGACGCTGTAATATAAATAATCGGCAACAGCGGTTCTGCCTTTCGTATAATATAAGCTTGGAAGCAACGCCACGCTTGAAAACACCGGACTTTCACTGTAATAAAACCTTGCGAGATTGAACGGCTGGTGTTTTATCAATGTTTCAAAACTTTTGTCCGACTTGATACTGCTGCTTAGATGCTGATTTGGTTTCGTTCGGAAGTCCCATTGGTGTTTAACGAAATTGTCAAGTGATGCATCGTACATCACCGCCATCAGCGACGATTGAACCGGATTGTTTTTATAGTCTTTCACCGTCACGCTCCATGTCTCTTCCGAACCGGGCAGCACTTTATTACGCTCCGTGTTCAACACTATATCCAACTTCATGTTGTCAAAAGGAACCTCAACATAGTCAATGTACTGTATTTCTGTGTTATATTTCTCCATCGCAACCTGAAAATCCAAACATCCACGGTCTTCTTCGCGAACCTTGTACGACACCTTTACAACATTGTTATTCAGTGAGATACGTTCCGATTTGAGAATCGTTTTGCCTCGTTTCACAATCACTAATGCGGAAACGTTTTTTTCTGACGAACCGACATAATAGTTTACCGTCTCTCCAGGTTGTGCCGTCTTCTTGTCGATGTTGGTCCAACACATCGATTTATAAGGCGTTTTCTTCGATTTCGTATCGAAAACTACATATTTTTCCGAGAAAATCGAAAGAGTGTCGTCAACAGAACGGAGCTCGACGATGTATCTTGCCGGTGAAAATTTTGCGTTTTCCGGTAGCAGTTCAGATTTTCCGTTAACGTCTATAACTCCTTGATAAACAAGTTCTTTTTGGTCGTTTTCTTTTGCGTAATAATCAAATTTAGGGAAATACGCTTTGAGAAGCTGGTCGCTCAAAAGTTGTCTGTCGAACTTGCCCCAATCTTTCATGTATCTGTCCAGGTCGTTGATTTTGAATATCTTATACTCGATTTTTGTGCTTGCAGGAGTGCCGTTGATGTTCGATACAGAAACCGCCAAATCTTTGAAATCTCTTATATCGATGGATGGAATGTCAGTAGACGGGTTAGCCTCCGTTTCAATAGCAATAACGTATTTATTATAAGTGGCGAAGATGTTGTATATACCGGCCTGCGTCTCGCCTTGTTTGTTGGTCGCCTCGACTTTTACCTCGTATGTGTATCTTGGCATTTTGCAAACTTCAACATATTCCGACGGAGATAATTGAAAATCAAAGTTAAATGTGCCGTCACTTGAGGTAATGTTTTCTCCGATTGAAACTGTCTCGTCGGCGATATAATGAGGCGTCAGATACCATAGTCTGAACGGGAAAGCTGTCTTTCTGGTTACTACATATTTGTATTGTACATTGTCGAGGCTGAATCCGGATAATGCCGCCACTTTGCCTGAAATCCTCACACTGTCGCCGACACGGTATTCTGTCGCCGGCGATTCAAAAGTCACCTCAAAAGTCGGGCGTTTGTAGTTCTCGACCTTGAATATTGTTCCACCTGTGTTATTTACATTAATCTGATAATTTCCACGCATCCTGTCGGTGGGGATGACGAAGCTGCCCGAAAAAGCACCGAATTCATCTGATTTAACTATCAGAGAATCAACGACTTGATGCATAGGGTCGTAAAAATTCACAACAGCCTCATAATCCGGGAGTATTTCTTTGTGTTTTTTGGTTTCACGTATTACAATGCCTTTAAATTGCACGGTTTGTCCCGGACGGTAGATGGCGCGGTCGGTGAAAATGTCTGTCCGTATATTGACGTTGTCTCCTAAGCTGTTTCTACTGAAACTTTCGTAATTGTTAGCTACGAGAGTGTCGTTTTTATCGTAAAGGTGGATAAAGAAATAACCGCGCGAATAGTCAAATGGTGCCACAAGAAAGCCGTTTTTGTCACTGACAGTCTCCCCGATGGCGGTGTATTCGTGTTTTTTTGTCTTATAATTGTAGTCTCTTTTTAAAAATTGCGCCTTGACGTTGCTCATCGGCTCGCCAGTCTCGCGATTGACCACGTATACATTCATCGCATTGTCAGTGTCAAGAGTGAAATACGACAGTGAACTGACTTGGAAAGGCGCAAAAACCAGGTCTTTAATATTCTTAAAACTGTCATTATTTGAAAAAACGAGTATATACTGCCCGTTTATCAAAGCCGGAAGCGCTATCAGCGACGAATGTTCGTCATAATCAGTCTCGGCAGGCAGTTTTACTGTGTTTTCAACAACAAGTTGTTTGCCAGACAGAGCATCAATAAGTTCTTCATTATCAAGCCGATAAATTTGTGTGAAATCATCTGCCGACACTTTATAAAGCTTGTATTTTGCTGCCGTGGTATTGCGATATGTGAGGCCGACAGGGATAGCCTGTCCTTCGACACACACTTTGTTCAGTTGCACGGCAACACTTTTCCGGGTCAGGCTGTTGAGGAACTCCACACACTGATTGTATAACGGATGGTTTTCTTCAAGCAGTTCCATCGCCTCTTCGCAGAGCTGTTTTGCTTTGACGTATTCGTTGCTTACGTATGCCAAATATTCGATTTGCTTGATTTTTATCTTTGCAACCAATTCATTGTCAGGACATTCGGCTGCAAGCTTTGAAAAATCATCATAATTTTTCTCATTGGCATAGTTAAGCTGATTAATCCTATTATTATAATATGCCTTCGTGAAGTTGTTTTTTAAGTCGAAAGCCAATAGTTTTTCGTATAGCTCGGTTTCTATTTTGGAATAACTGTAATTGTCTATAAGACAATGCATTACGTAATCATACAAAGTTGGTTCCAGCTCGATGTCGAAGTCATCGGCGTATTCTTCCATTGAGACGCTTTTGATGAATTCGTCGTCCTGGTATTTTAGAATTTCGTCGAAATTATGGTTGTATTTGGCTATTTCGACATTTAAAATCACCTGTGATGCCTTGGAGAGCTTTGGAAGATACGATTTGCAGAATCCGATTACGGTGTCTTTGGGATTTTCATCTGTCAGGCTTAATATTTCGCATCTTTTTACGACAGTTTTTAGAAGCTGCACATCATTTCTATCTTTAACAGCTTGATTTTCAATCTTGTCGAGCACTTTACCGGCCGATTCAGGAAGCAGGTTTTCTATATTTTCGTCAAACTCTGTCCAAAGTTTTTGATAGTCTTGGGCGTTGACACTCAATGATATAGCAAATGCTATTATGAAAAATGCAATTCTTTTCATAGTTATAGATTTTTGTTCACACAAAAAACGCGGAAATAGCGGAAAATATTACTGTCTTTTTGCTATTTCTGTAATTTCTGTTATATATGCGTGAAATTATTATTGTTCTTTGGCTTTTTCCGCCATTGCTTTTTTATAGCATTCGCGGCAAAGAGGCTCGTAGCTTTCGGTTTCGCCTAAAACCACAAGTTTGTCGCCTGCGATGGTGCGGTGCGAATATTGCGCCAGACTGCCACAGCGCATGCAGATGGCGTGCACTTTGGTGACGTCTTCAGCTATCGCCATGAGTTGAGGCATCGGACCGAAAGGCTTGCCCATGAAGTCCATGTCAAGACCGGCGATGATAACTCTAATACCTTGATTGGCAAGCTGTTGACATACGTCGATGAGTTCGTTTCCGAAAAACTGCGCCTCGTCGATGCCGATGACATCGCACTCGTTGGAGTAGAAAAGAATCTGCTGGGCGTTCTCCACCGGGATGGAATGCAAGGCGTTGGCGTTATGCGAAACCACGTCTTCTTCAGAGTATCTCGTATCGATTCCTGGCTTGAAAATCTCGACCCTCAGTTTGGCGATTCTGGCGCGGTTCAGACGACGTATCAACTCTTCGGTTTTGCCTGAAAACATTGAGCCGCAGACAACTTCAATCCAACCCTGGGATTTATTGTGAGAATCTTTTTCGAGAAACATATCCGACGTATTTAATTTTTTTATAATTTTGTTGAGCACAAAATTAAAGAATATTTGATATGGAAACACAAAAAAAATCAGAAAATAATGTTATGCTTGAAATGAAACGTCTTCTAAGCCGTATGATGGTGCAGGTTGACTATATGTTGCGCAACGACCGTGAGATGAGCCGTCTCGACTTCGATGTGATGATGGAATATACACGTGATTTTTATGGTATTTTGTGCGATTGTCAATTAGATATGCAGGAATTTGAAGACCTGAAAAGAAAAAATATAAGCACTGAAATCAATGAAGGCGGAGAACTGATAAATCGTGACGTGGAATTGGAGATAGAAACACCTAACGACAATGTTGATGTTGATGAGGATCATGAAGATTATGAAGATAAGATGGATAAAGAGGATAATGAGAATGAGGAGGATTGGGAAGATGAGGATGACGAGGTGTTTCGTGTAGAGCAACAAGAGCCCGAGCAAGAACCGGAGGACAACAGCCTCGCCGCCAAACTGCAACGTACTCCGATTTCAGATATCCGTACTGCAATAGGAATCAACGATAAGATGATGATTATCAACGATTTGTTTGGCGGCTCGTTTGAGCGTTACAGCAAGTCGCTCAATGCGCTTAACGAGTTCCCGACGCTTTCAGGAGCCAAGGTTTACATGAGCGAGCTTCAAATTGAGCTTCAGTGGGACACAGAGTCGCAGGCATATAAATTGTTGAACGATTTGGTTGAAAGAAGATTCTTATGAAACTGTTTTTAGTCCCTACACCGATTGGTAATCTCGAGGATATCACCCTGAGAGCGTTGCGCGTGTTGCGTGAAGAGGTGGATGTGATTCTCGCAGAAGACACACGTACCAGTGGTAACTTGCTGAAACACTACGACATAAGCAAGCCGATGCAGGCTTTTCATCTGAATAACGAGCACGTCGTTGTGGAACGTATCGCGGAGCGTATCGCCAACGGAGAGCGCATGGCTTTGGTCACCGATGCAGGCACTCCGGCCATCTCCGACCCAGGTTTCATGCTCGTTCGCGAGTGTATACGTCGTGGCGTGGAAGTGGAGTGTTTACCGGGCGCCACGGCCTTCGTGCCGGCTCTCGTAAACTCGGGATTGGCGGCAGACCATTTTATATTTGAAGGCTTTCTCCCTCATAAGAAAGGACGTCAGACCAAGATTAAGCAAATCGTTGAGAATGAATACACTACGATATTGTACGAGTCACCGTTCCGACTTGTGAAAACGTTGGAGCAACTCATCGAGGCGGCTGGTCCCGACAGAAAAGTATCAGTAGCTCGCGAACTTACGAAGATTCACGAGGAGAATGTGAGAGGTACACTCGCCGAAGTCAGAAACTATTTCGCTGAAAAAGAAGTGAAAGGCGAGATCGTTATAGTGTTGGATGGTTTAGACTCTCTTTTTGCAAAAGCTTAATACACAAAGGATTACGGCACAACAGATGATGCCGATGAGTTGCCATGTCCACGGACTTGGATTCGTCTCCTTGTCGTATATCGCCAAGCTTGTCTTCACTGATTTTATGATGGCGTTTGAGGAATAAGTGGCGCCACTTACCGCGTCGATGTCAAGGTTGACGGCTTCTTTCGGCGTGAGACCGTAGAAATTCTCCAAAAGATTTGCGTTGGTGACTCTTCTCAAAAAACCAGGAGTCTCCTCATTATCAAGAATATTGATATTTTCGATTTTGCCGTCTTTTATGTTGATTTCCAACGGAATAGGACCGTTGAATCCGATGATGTCGCTGCAAAATTCCTCAGTGTAAATTGTTGTGTCAGCGGCTTGCTGAGCGTGATTGTTTCCGAAGCGGTCGATGCCGAACATCACGGCGAAGAAACCGAGAGCGATAACGAAGATGTAATTTAAAATTCTGATGCTTTTCATTTTTCTGACGTTTATATTGGCAGCAAAATTACAAAAAAAATAAATATTTTATAATCAGTTCAAAAAAAAGTCCTATCTTTGTAAGTTTATATAAGATATGGAGGGAATTTTTAAAGATTTAAAACCGTTTGAGAAGGCAGAGTACATTATCATGCTTATGCTGGCTGCGGCGATACCGTTACACTGGTTCGCGGCGCAGGTGGGTGAGGCTGCTTTGTTGGTGTGCGCCGCCGCGAAGATAGTGTTTGAACAGAAATTCCAACTGAACCGGGAACAACTGAAATACAAATGGGTTTACATCATATATGCACTTACCTGGCTGATATATCTCATCGGGATGTTATATACTGAAAATCAGTGGTTTGGCTGGATTCAGGTGAGCAAAAAACTTGGTTTCCTCATTTTCCCGACGATTTTCCTGTTTTCAGACATGTCGTATCTTACTAAAAAAAGAGTCACTGCCATCGGATACGCTCTGATTGCCGGTTGTCTTCTGTTTTTCTTCATACAGTTGAGTCTGGCGTTCTATGACCTTATATTCAACGGTTGTACAAGCGACAGGTTTTTCGATGAGGAACTGATGAAGGTGATTCCTGTGCAGCACAGCTACATGTCGATGTATGCCTGCCTGTGTCTGATGTTCTGTTTTGTCGAGTTTTTTGAAAATAAAAGCCGTAAGGCGAAGATAATCAACTTGTTGGCCTATTTCACACTTGTTGTGATGATAATTCTGCTGAGTTCGCGTGCAGGCTTGATATGGATGGTCATGACATTCATCATTCAGTGGGCGTGGCTTACGTTCATCATGAAAAAAAGAGTACTGGGAATCATTGTCGGTTGTCTCTTTGTAGTCATGGTGATTGGTTCTTGGATGCTTTTCCCTCAGAGTGCTGAACGTATCAAATTGACTATCATGAAGTTGACAACGGAGAATCAGTCGGATCACAGATTGACGCAGTTTAAGGGATATAAAGAAGTGATAGACGAAAACTGGCTTTTTGGTGTAGGTACCGGAGACAGATGTGATGAGATGGAGATTTCGTATATGAGATATAAAGAAGAGATTATCGAAAAAATAGGTCCGGAAGTGGCAGGTGAAATCGACAAATACATCAAAAAAGAATGGTATGAGCCTTGGGAGACTATGCGTGAAAACATAATGAAAAAAGCTGAAGAATATGGTCGCGATCCGGATATGGTGAACAGCTACATTATCGATTATATGTACATCTGCTATGCCATCGACAAGGAGACCAATGCGCATAATATGTTTATAGAAACGCTGATAAGCGTTGGAGTGGTCGGGGTGATGCTGTTGTTAGCTTATTTCGTGCTCCCGATAGTTCTGTGGATACGCCAAAAACGGTTTGATATCTTCTTTTTCACGTTTTTGATGATGGTGTTTTTCAACGCCATGTTTGAGTCGGTGTTTGAGAGGCAGTTGGGTATAATATTCTTCTGTTTCTTCAATTCACTGATGTTTTATATGTCTTTCATAAGTAAACCGGATAAAAATAATCAATAATGAGAAGATTTTTAGCACTTGCATTATTATTTGGAGCATTTGTATTTGCTGAGGCTCAAGAACTTCAGATTCCACTTAATGATGATTATGAGATGGATGTACAGAAGGCAGCCTATAGCTCTGATTATATATTTCACACTGCATTGAGGGCGTGGTCGGAGTATGATTTCAAGGATATCATAAATCTTGACAGTGTCAACAACAAGTATCGTATCAATATACAGAGAAAAGGCAAGTCATCGGGTTATCTCATGAATTCTATCTTTAACGATGATTTTGTGAGAATGAGAAATGACGAGTATTATGTTGCTATAAATCCTGTCGTGGACTTTGAAGTCGGTTCAGACGGACATCGCTCGACATGGGTGAATACAAGAGGTATTGAGATAAAAGGAACTTTGGGAAATAACTTCGCATTTTACACCAATATTCGTGAGAATCAGGCGGTTTTCCCTGAATATGTTGATAAGTATTGTCAGACTATCGGGGTTGTTCCCGGACAGGGATTTGCCAACAAATACAAGAAAAACGGAAGAGATTTCACCAATGCTGCGGCATATCTTGCCTTCCGTCCTGTCAAATGGTTTGACGCCACATTGGGTTACGGCAAGAACTTCATCGGCGACGGCTATCGTTCCTTGATGTTGTCTGACAACGCTTCAAGTTATCCGTATCTCAAGGCGACGGCTAATTTCTGGCGCATCCAATATACATGCATGTATGCTCAGATGACCGACAGGCACAGGGTTTTGGCAGACAAATCATATGCACGCAAGTGGGCAGTCATTCATTATTTTGATATAGCCGTTACAAAACGATTCAATATAGGATTTTTCGATGCAGTCGTAGCAAAGGCACAAGACTCGTTGGGCAACCGCAGAGGCCTTGATATGCAATATCTTAACCCTATAATCTTCCTTCGTTCGGCTGAATACTATGCCGGACAATCGCCTGACAACGCGATTCTCGGTTTGAATGCCAGCGTTATCGTTGGAAAGCACACCACCATATACGGTCAGTTTGTCCTCGATGAGATGACAGTGAAGAAATTTGTTGCATTTAAAGGATATGCTGGCAACAAGCAGGCTTATCAGTTTGGCGTGAAGAGTTACGATTGCTTTGGTGTGAAGAATCTGTTTTTACAGTTGGAAGGCAATATCGTGAGACCTTATATGTATTCGCATACTCCGCAAGGAACGGGATGTGGTGTCGGGGAAGACAACTGGGCGCATTACAACGAGCCTTTGGCGCATCCTTGGGGAGCGAACCTGTGGGAGATGGTTTTCCGCAGCCAGTATAATTGGAAACGAATGTATTTCAAATATAAGCTGAATTACGGACAATATGGTGATGATTGGGATGTTGAGAATGGCGTTTGGGCAAACTATGGGCATAATGTTTATAACGATTACAACACGGCCATTCAGATTGAGGGATATGACCAGAATGACGGTCATTATCTCTTGACTGGAAGAAAGACTACTGTGATGATGAACGATTTTGTCGTGTCATATCTGATCAATCCGGCTTATAACATGAACGTTTTTGCTGAGGTGGCACACCGTCATTTTGCCGCAGAAGGTATGAAGGATCAAAATGATTTCATCTTCAGCTTCGGAATAAGAACAACTTTGGATAGAAAGTATTACGATTTTTAAACATACAATATTGAACCAAGATTTTTACTTATATCGGCACGCTTGGATTTCGGCTCCGCATTTTGATTATCAATTAACTGATAATCAATGCAATGAATTGCTAAAAAAAGGTGGCTGGATGGTTCGTAA
The DNA here is from genome assembly GCA_017649945.1 of Bacteroidales bacterium. GTDB lineage: Bacteria > Bacteroidota > Bacteroidia > Bacteroidales > F082 > Limimorpha. Next base: position 12,454 of record JAGCFU010000016.1, read on the forward strand.
TACCTACGATTTTGATTGTGCACAGGAAACAGATTTCTGGTATATTATCAAAGATTCTTTCGATGGCTTGGGGGAACATTCATCTAATGAGCGAAAAAAAATAAGAAAAGCTTTAAGATGTTTTGTTTATAAAAAAGTTGACAGGCAACTTATTGTAAATGAAGGTTTTAATATCGTAAAAAGAGTTCATGAAAATTATGTTGTGAAAGATAGGGTGATGAATGAGGCGATTTTTCAGGAATTTTTAGAATTATGGGATGAGGAAAACAATGAATTTTGGGGTGCTTTTGATCTTAAAAATGGCAGATTTGCTGGATTTGCGGTCGTAAGGGTATTTGGTAATAGTTGTTTTTATGATACGGTAACGATTTATCCTGAATATAAACACAATGCTTCATACCCATATTACGGATTTTTCTATAAAATGAACGAGTATTATCTTGATAATAAAAAATTTAGATACGTAGCTGACGGGGCGAGAAGCATTACGGAACATTCAAATATCCAACCTTTTTTGGAGAAGAATTTCAAATTCAGGAAAGCGTATTGCAAGCTGAAGATACGATATAAATGGTGGTTTGGAATTGCGGTTAGAGTGTTGTTGCCGTTTAGGAAATTGATATGGAATAGAAACGTTAGGGCGGTTTTAAATATGCATGAATATCAAAGCCATTAGCTACTAGCTATTAGCGGGCTAGATTCTAATGGCTAATGGCTAAAACCTAATGGCTAAAATTGATGAATATGATAATAAAATATATTTTTGATCGAATTTTTGCGTTAATCGGACTGATAATTTTATCGCCGGTAATTTTGGTGGTTTTTATCATTCACAAGATAAAGATGCCGAAAGGAAGTTTTCTGTATCGTCAGGTGAGGATAGGCAAAGACGGCAAGCCGTTCAGAATCTTTAAGATACGAACATTGAAAGACAACTCGGAATCTCTTGGCACAATAACCGTTGCTGACGATGAGCGGGTTTTGCCGTTTGGAAAGTGGCTGCGTGAAAGTAAATTCGACACTTTTTTAGAGCTTATTAATATATTAATAGGTGACATGAGTTTCGTAGGTCCGCGTCCCGATGTGCCTGGCTATGCCGACAAACTCGAAGGCGACGATAGAGTTATTTTGAAGATGCGTCCCGGCTTGACAGGACCGGCTTCGATAAAATACCGTCACGAAGACAGGATTTTGGCGCAACAAAACGACCCGCAAAAGTATAACGACGAGGTTATCTGGCCCGATAAGGTGAAAATCAATAAGGAATACTACGAAAATTGGTCGGTCTGGAAAGATATTTCGATACTTTGGAAGACGGTTTTGGGGAAATAATACATTGATTATCAGGGAGATATAAAATTTTTCAAAAATAAGTGCAAATTTTTGTCGCGCGTATTGAAAAACGTCGTACTTTTGCACTCGCAAACGGAGAAAACCGTTGTTAGCCTCCTTAGCTCAGTTGGTTAGAGCATCTGACTGTTAATCAGGGGGTCTCAGGTTCAAGTCCTGAAGGGGGCGCAAGAGAGATTACAAAGTGTAATTTTTTATGTTTCATGTTATTAATTGAGAGAATGGATACCAACAGGCGTTCATTCTTTTTTTTAACTTTACAATTATGAAATCAGTTTTAGGCATTGGAAACGCTCTCGTGGATATTCTCACGAGAATTGATAACGACAACATTCTCAATGAGTTAGGACTGCCGAAGGGCTCGATGCAGCTCGTTGATGACAAGGTTTCGGCGAAAGTCGCGAAAGCTCTTGAGAAGTTCGACAACTCGATGGCACCAGGTGGATCGGCGGCAAACACCATACACGGCTTGGCTAAATGCGGAGTAGAGACAGGATTTATAGGTTTTACCGGCAATGACAAGGTCGGCAAGTTTTTCGACGACGCCATGAAATCTGTGGGAGTGAAGCCTATAATGTTCCATGGTGACGTGCCATCAGGTATCGCCCAGGCCATCATCTCTCCTGATGGCGAGCGCACCTTTGCAACTCACCTCGGAGCTGCGATTTTGCTGAGTGAAAACCATCTCACTTTGGACATTTTCAAAGGCTGGGACTACTGTTATATTGAAGGATATTTGATTGCAAACCGTCCGCTGTTCAAGAAGGCGATAGAACTGGCTAAAGAGGCTGGCTGCAAGGTTGTTTTAGACCTCGCTTCGTACAATGTCGTAGAGGATAACCGTGACTTCCTGATGGAACTTATTCCTCAAATTGACATCGTTTTCGCCAATGAAGAAGAGGCTAAAGCATTGACACAGAGTACTCCTGAAGAAACTCTGGAATTCCTTTCAAAGCATTGCGAGATAGCAATCGTGAAAGTAGGAAGCAAAGGCTCGATGATTAAGCGCGGCAATGAGAAAGTGACTGTCGGATGCAACAAAGTGAACGTTATCGACACCACTGGTGCCGGCGATATGTACGCGGCCGGATTCCTCGCAGGACTCATCAACGGATATGATCTGAAAAAATGCGG
>JAGCFU010000083.1 GCA_017649945.1 Bacteroidales bacterium
ACGCTCAGCGCGTTTCTACCACGAGATGCTGCATCATACAGATAACCCGCCGTATTTCTGCGAGCCATGGGTGTGCCAGGAAATTGTGGAACAGCACTTCAACAGCAGCTCACAGTGGGTCATACTCCCGATTCAGGATTACATCGCAATGGACGGCGACTTCCGCTGGGACAACACCTGGGACGAGCAAATCAACGAGCCGGCCGACCCGAAATGGCGCTGGAAATACCGCATGCACCAAAGCGTAGAGGAACTTTTAAGAAACAAAAAGCTGACGAAACTATTGAAAAATATTGTTAAAAAATATAATCGATAATTATGTCATTACCTTTGATAAAAAACACGACACAAGGCAGCAGACTTCTGATTTTCACACTGTTGCTGATCTTTGGGCTGATTTTCAGCAGCATACTCGGTATTTTGATAGCCATGATGAACGGTGAAGGCTTTAACGATTTAAAAAATCTGCAGATTACACAAATTTTAAGTCAAGTTATCGGCCTCATGATGCCTGCAGTGGTTTATGTGATACTGGTCAAGGAAAAACCATTTAACTATTTGGGGTTCAAAAAGATACCGACTTGGTCGCTACTCGGAGTCGTGGCAATGTTCGCTGTAATCCCGTTCCTCAGCATGGTGACGGAATGGAACGACGGCATCGTCTTCCCTGAATCGATGCGCGCGCTTGAAGAACAACTGCGCTTCACTCAAGAGAAGTCAGAAGAAATCATCAAAATGTTCATATCACAAGGCTCGCTTTGCTCCAGCCTGTTGATTATCGCGGCTTTGGCAGCCATCAGCGAGGAATTGCTGTTACGTTCGGTGATACAAAAATCTTTGATAAAACTTTTCAAAAACGCGCATGTCGCAATCATCGTGACTGCCATAATTTTCTCGGCTTTCCACTTTGATTTCTTCGGGTTCTTCCCACGTATGATTCTCGGGATAATGCTCGGCTACATGTTCTACCTCAGCGGCTCAATCTTCCCATCGATACTGATGCACTTCGTCAACAACGCCACTATCGTGCTGATTTATTACTTTAGCACCAGAGGTTTCATCGACATCGACGTTGAAAAATTCGGCAGCACCGACAATGTTTTGGTGATTATTTTAAGTTTGATCGCGACAGTGGCAATATTTATAATTTGTAATCGTTTAAAATCAAAGAATGACAATAGATAAGTTTTTCATATTAAAGTTTTTGAAGTTCGGAGTCGTCGGCTTTTCTGGCGTTTTCGTTGATTTCGGCATCACATATCTCTGCAAGGAAAAGATAAAAATCAACAAATACATCAGCAACGCCATCGGATTCATCTGCGCCGCAACATCGAACTATATTTTAAACCGCATCTGGACCTTTGAGAGCGAAAACGCTGACGTCGCCACTGAATATGGAAAGTTTATGCTTGTCTCCGCTATCGGATTGGGAATCAATTCGTTAACGCTTTATCTTTTGACCGATAAGCTGAAATGGAACTTCTACATCAGCAAGATTTTCGCCATCGGCGTGGCGACGCTGTGGAACTTCTTCGCAAACGTGCTGTTTACGTTTAAATAGTCTTACACCAATTCCGTATATTTCTTCAGGAAATCCTCGGCGAAAATCAGCGGCATCAGGTTGTCCATTTTATCGCTGATGATAATCGGGCCTTCTTCGCCTTGCATGATAACGCGCAACGGCTGGTTGTGACGGCTCTCCGCCTCTATCATCGCCTGACGGCAGCTGCCACATGGCGGAACAGGCTGCGAAATCGTGCCATCCGAACCGATTGCCGTCACTGCTAACGCCACTATAGGCTGATCGGGATAGTTTGCCTGTGCTGAAAACAACGCCACACGCTCTGCGCACAATCCGACAGGATAAACTGCGTTTTCCTGGTTGCTTCCAATGATAATCGTGCCGTTAGCGAGACGCACGGCAGCGCCCACTCTGAACTTAGAATATGGCGCATATGCGTTTTTCGCCGCCTCCTTCGCCTTCAGCAAAAGGGTGCGGTCGTCGTCGTTCAATTCGTCGATAGAATTGAACTCAAGAAAAGAAAGTGTGAGTTTATGTTTTTTCATGTCTGTTAATTTGTTCCTTTTAAAATTCCGTTGTATTCTTCCTGGTTCAAGATGACATCAAGCGCGCGTTTCAGCTCAGGGTCGTCCTCCAAAGTGGAGATGATGCGGCCTTTCTGATAGTAATAGCGGCTCACAATCTCGTATTTCAGGAGGTCTTCGATCTCATCACGGTTGTCGACCAAATCTTTGCCTTTCTTCTCCTCTATCTTCGCAACTGCCTGATCCAGAATCGGTTTTATCTCATCGAGATAGCCTTCAACTTTTGCGGTATTCTCAAGCACCTTAATATCAGCCTCACTCTTCGTTGTGAACGTAAATCCTTCATTATTAACAAATTGCATAAAATCATTGTAGATATCGTCAGTGATTTTAAACTCTTTTGCCGGTTTTATCGATTTATGAGTGCTGTAGAACTTGTTGGCATATTTGAAGAACATGTTTTTCGCATAAAGATTCGTCGTGATCGGCGATACTGTCTCAGGTTCGATCTTCACGTCAGGCTGGATACCATGGCCTTCGTACACAACGCGGCCGTTTGCGGTGTGGAAAACCTTGCCCAATGTGTCGTTTTTTGCTAATGTATCAGCTGTCTTCCTGTGTTTTTTCGAGTAATCTATCTCCTGGATGCAACGGTTGCTTGGCAGATAATAATGCGCCACTGTCACCTTGATCTGAGTGTTGTAACTCATAGGTAAGATATTCTGTACCAATCCCTTGCCGAATGTGCGCTGTCCGACGATTACGCCTCTGTCGAAGTCCTGGATGGAACCTGACACGATTTCAGATGCCGACGCGCTACCGTCGTTGACGAGAATCACCAACGGGATGTCGAGGTCAAGAGGCTCGTGCTTAGTATAGTGGTTATAGTTCTGGTCAGCGACCTTACCTTTCTGATACACAACGAGTTTGTTTTTAGGCACGAACATGTTCACGATATCTACTGCCTCGTTCAACAAGCCGCCGCCGTTACCTCTCAAGTCGAGGATGAAACCTTTGAGTTCGTGGTTTTTCTTCATGTCGACGATGACATCCTTCAGCTCCTTGGCGCAATCTTTGGTAAACTGCGACAGAATAGCATATCCGACGCCGTTGTCGAACACCGTTGAATAAGGGATGTTGTCGATTTTTATCTTCTCGCGTTTCAGTTCCTTCACTATCGGCTCTTTCTCGCCGAGACGCTGCATCTTCAGTTTCACGGTGGTGCCCGGCGTGCCTTTCAGGAGATCACTTATCTCATTGGAATTCTTGCTTGACACATCCACTCCGTTGACTTCCAAGAAGATATCACCCGGGACGAGGCCTGCCTTTGCTGCCGGGAAGCCTTCATAAGGTTCGGAAATCTGCGTCTTGCCATCAGAAAATTGGATAATTGCCCCTATGCCGCCGTATTCGCCTGTCGTCATCAGTTTCACGTCCTCAATCTGCGATTCCGGGATGAACACCGTGTAAGGGTCAAGGCCATCGAGCATAGCTTTTATCGCCGACTCGTTGAGTTCCGCCGGATTTATCTCGTCGACGTAATACATATTGAGTTGACGCAACACATTATTATATATATCTATGCTTTTTGAAATCTCGAAATTGTTTTTCTTAGTCTGGCCGACCGCCGTCATTGCGGTGAAAACCAATAAAATAAGTACCAGTTTTAAATATTTCATGTTTCTATATTTTTTACGGAACCGGATCGTATCCCGAGCCGCCCCATGGATTACACGACGTCACACGTTTTATTGTCAGCCATCCGCCTTTGATTGCGCCGTATTTCCGTATCGCCTCGATGCCGTAGTTTGAGCATGTCGGGGTGTAGCGGCAGTTGCGGCCTATGAATGGAGAAAGCGTGTACTGATATATTTTTATCAGTAAAATCAAGAAGTTCGCCGGCAGGTTTACAATGAATTTCAACATAGTTTCTCGACCAAACGTTCAACAACTTTTTTCATTTTCTCCGCAATCTCATCGTATTTCAAGATGACTGTGGCATTATATACTAACGCAACATCGAGCGTTTTGTTGTTTGCTTGGCACAATTTCATCAGTTCCGCTTTGTTTTTACGCCAGCTTTCGCGAATCAGACGTTTTACGCGGTTGCGTTTCACCGCATGATGAAATCTTTTTTTGGATACGGAAACAAGTATTCTTGGAATCGCAACATCCTGAGTCTCAGCGTCATAAAGATGCACTACCACACGGAAAGGATACAACGAGAATCCTTTTCCTTCTTCAAATAAAGTCTGGACAGCTTTTTTAAGATATATGCGCTGCGATTTCGGTAGTCCTTCTCTGGGTTCCAATTATCTTTTCTTTGCTTTTTTTATTTCAGCCTCGAGATATTCCTCGATCGCCATGGTGATTGACGGGGCGGTCTTGGTAGGAGCGCTGAGGCTGAGGTTGAAACCGGCGTCGGTGACGGCTTTTGCAGTGGCTGAGCCGAGAGCTCCTATCGCCACCTCGCCTTGTACGAAGTCAGGGAAGTTGATTTTCAGCGAGTCGATACCGGCCGGGCTGAAGAACACGAGCATGTCGTATTTTGTGATGTCGAGGTCTTTCAAGTCTGACGGAACAGTACGGAAGAGCATCGACTTCTTGAAGTTGAGCTTCGCGGCGTTCATCAGCTCGACGTAATCCTCGCTTGTGACGATGTTAGATGTCGGCAGGAAATATGTCTCCTCACGATGTTTTTTCATAATCTCGACGAGGTCGGCAAATGTCTGGTTTCCGTAGAAAATCTTACGTTTGCGGAACTGGATGTAATGCTGGAGATACAGAGCCGTCGACTCGTTGACACAGAAATATTTGAGGTCATCCGGCACGGCGTAGCGCATATCTTTCGCGATACGGAAGAAATGATCGACCGCATTACGGCTTGTGAGGATGATGGCGGTATAATCAGTGAGTTTCACGTGATCCTGCCTCAACTCCGACGCTTCCACGCCCTCAATCTTGATAAATTTCTCAAAATCTATCTTGACATTATATTTTTTAATGATACTTTCAAAGTGAGTTTTGGAAATATCAACCGGTTTTGGCTGTGAAACGAGAATGTTTTTAATCTTCATCTTTCAACGACACTTTTATATAAATCTATAATACACAATCAGTTACGACCAATCTGCATATCATCGTGATAGCAACCGACAGCGGTATAATTTCGAGGGTGCAAAAATACAAAAAAATATTTAACAAATTCATTTTTGATAAAATTTGGAATTCAAAAAAAGTTTTTATTATACGAATTCCCATGATTATCAAGATAATGACACTTGTTACTATTAAAATAATTTTTATCGGATAAAAAATTATAATGAGTCCGAAAAAGCTCATCACGATGTTGAGAACAGTCATTGTTGAAAGGTGTGCAACCTCGTGATGTGTAGTGGCGGCTTCGATACCGAAAAGCCATCCGTAAAGGGTAACTATTAAGTATTGAATTATCATGAAAGCCATGATAAATACACAGACATCCATGTAGAAGCCAAAACCGCTGTAAAGTATGATGTTTCTTGAAAAAACAAGTATTATTTTTTGTACGACGAGCGCAAGAAGAGCGACGTAGGAGACGAAAACCGTCAGTCCGTTGACACTCACGATAGGATTCCATTCGCGCGTCATCCTGTCGCAGTCCGACGACATCGACAAAACCGAAAGCATCATGCGGAAACGCTGGGTGAAAAGTTGTTTGTTGAACAGCATTAATATTATCGCCGCGAAAACGACAATGAAATTCCACGAGGGCGAAATATACTCCACCACGCGAAGGTTAGGCTCGAGTGTTGTGGCTACATTTTCTGTAACTAATTGATATTCAATAACATCCCCCATCAGATTTCTTTAAAATTTTATTCTGCAAAAATATATAAAAAATTTGGATTTTTAATATAAGATTTGTAATTTTGCGGAATATTTTTTACGCATAACATATTTAATTTTTATACAAATGGGATTAATTGAAGAAATCATCCAGAACGCGCAAGCCAACAAGCAGCGCATTGTGCTCCCAGAGGGAGATGAACCAAGAACATTAAAAGCAGCCGACCGCATTATAGCCGACAATATCGCCGACGTCATTTTGATTGGACCGGCTCAGAAAATCGCCGACATGGTTAAGGAATTCGGCCTTAAGAATATCGGCAAAGCACGTGTCATCGACCCACAGACCAACCCGGAGCGTCAGAAGTATGCAGATTTGCTTTTCGAGTTGCGTAAGGCAAAAGGCATGACACCAGAGCAGGCTTACGACCTCGCAGGTAACTTCATGTACCTCGGCATTTTGATGGTGAAGGCAGGTGAAGCCGACGGTCTCGTCAGCGGCGCACGCAGCACCACAGGCGACATGCTCCGTCCGGCATTGCAGATCATCAAGACCGTCCCTGGCGTGACATGTGTTTCAGGAGCATTTACAATGTTCTTACCGGAAGGTTGTCCTTACGGCACCAACGGACGTATGGTGTTCGCCGACTGCGCCGTCACACCGATGCCGACAGCCGAACAGCTTGCAGAAATCGCAATCTGCACAGCCGACACAGCCAAGGCAATAGCCAAGATCGACCCTGTCACAGCTATCTTGAGCTTCTCAACCAAGGGCTCGGCAAAACATGAAGTCGTCGACAAAGTCATCGAGGCAACACGCATCGCACAGGAGCGCCGTCCTGACCTCGTCCTCGACGGTGAGCTTCAGGCTGACGCCGCCATCGTGCCGTCAGTAGGCTCGAGCAAGGCTCCTAACAGCCCGGTAGCAGGAAAAGCCAACACACTCGTGTTCCCATGCCTCGAAGTAGGAAACATCGCTTACAAACTCGTGCAGCGTCTGGCTGGTGCGGAGGCTGTGGGACCTGTGCTCCAGGGCTTGGCAAAACCATGTAACGACCTCAGCCGCGGATGTTCTATCGACGATGTGTACAAACTCGTTGCTATCACATGTAATCAGGCTATCGCACAGAAAAAATAAAAACATAACATCATGAAAATATTAGTATTAAACTGCGGTTCGTCATCAATCAAATATCAGCTGATTGAGATGGACGAAAAGAACCACTCGGTATTAGCCAAGGGTCTGTTGGAGCGCATCGGCCTCAAGATGGGCGAATTCACCCACAAATGGAACGGACAGAAGCACTATGAGCAGCTTCCTATCCCGAACCACACAGAAGGCATCAAGATTGTGCTTCAGGCACTTACAAATAAAGAATACGGCGTCATCAGCGACCTGAAGGAAATCAAGGCAGTGGGTCACCGCGTGGCTCACGGCGGAGAGAAGTTCACTCACAGCGTCCGCATCGACGACAACGTCATCAACATGATTAAGGACCTCTGCGACCTCGCTCCGTTGCACAACCCGGGCGCTTTGCAGGGCATCGCGGCAATGCAGGCAGTGCTTCCAGGCATCCCGATGGCAGCAGTGTTCGACACATCGTTCCACGCCACCATGCCACCGGAGGCATATCTCTATGCAATTCCTTACGAATACTACGACAAATATCGTGTACGTCGTTACGGATTCCACGGCACCAGCCATAAATACGTCGCTGAAAAAGCTGCTGAATATGTCGGAAAAGACTGGAAAAACACAAAGATCGTCACATGCCACCTCGGCAGCGGCGCATCTATCGCAGCAGTCGAAAACGGTAAGTCTGTGGAGACATCAATGGGTTTCACCCCTGTTGAAGGCCTCGTGATGGGCAGCCGCACCGGCGACCTCGACCTCGGAGCTTTCATGTACATCATGGACAAGGAAGGCTACAGCACCAAGGAGATGAACACATTGGTAAACAAGAAGTCAGGACTCATCGGCATCACCGGCAACTCACAGGATATGCGTGACGTACGCGCTGGCCGTGACGCTGGCGACGAACGCTGCACCTACGCTTTCAACATGTTCGCACACCGCGTGAAGAAATACATCGGCGCCTATGCAGCCATCATGAACGGCATGGACGTCCTCGTGATGACAGGCGGCATCGGCGAGAACGCTTGGTTCATGCGTGAGGCTATCCTCGAAAACATGGAATTCTTCGGCATCAAGATCGACAAGAAGCTGAACGAGACCATCATGGGCAACGCAGCCGTCATCTCAACACCTGACTCAAAGGTGAAAGTGGTCGTATATCCTACAGATGAGGAATATATGATCGCTAAGGATACGTTTGACCTTGTCAAATAGCCATTAGCCATTAGTTGTTAGCCATTAGTTGTTAGCCATTAGCAGTTTTTAGAATTTCTAATGGCTAGTGGCTAATATCTAATGGCTTTTATCCTCTATCGTAATGCGGCATCTCTTCCGGAATGACCATTGAATATTCAACGAGGCCTTTCACCACGCCGTCTTCGTACCAAGGCGTCTGGTAAATAAGTTTCTTTTTGCCTTTTTTAGAAATCGTATAGACGTTGGTGGCAGCGGCACTCAACATATGTTTGATGATTTGCTGCGAGCGCTCGTTATGGCAACCCATCATGTTCTTTCCGCGCACATCACCGTTTACCTCGATAGAGCTATCATTTTGATACACAACAATTCCCTCTGCGTCGCTCACAGTAATCGCGACATTGACTCCTTTGAAAAAATCATTAATCATAGCATTAAAAAATTAAAATTTTTGCAAAATTACATAATTTATAATTAAATTGAAAGAAAAACGTTATATTTGCAGTTTATTTTATACGTTTTGAAAAAGCTGAATATCTACATAATCAAACAGTACATTGGCACGTTCATTTTTACGTTTTTCGTCGCCATTTTCATCCTTTTGATGCAGTTTTTATGGACTTGGGTCGACGAGTTCATCGGCAAGGGTGTGGAGTTCGCGGTGATGTTCAAGCTGTTGTTCTACACCTCAGTAACCTTTGTCCCGATGGCGCTTCCTTTGGCAATCCTGCTTTCGTCCCTGATGTGTTTCGGCAACCTCGGTGAATATTACGAGCTCGTCGCAATGAAAGCCAGCGGCATCTCCACATGGAAAGTAATGCGCCCACTACTCTATTTCTCACTGACAATGAGCGTGTTAGGATTTTTCTTCTCCAACAACGTGATGCCTGTCGCGAACCTTAAGATGCAGTCGACGCTCTACGACGTGAGCCATAAAAAGATGACACTGGAGATTCCTGAAGGCGTGTTTTACCGCGGCATCGACAAATATGTCATCAAGGTGGCCAAGAAAAGCAAGGACGGCAACTGGATGTACGACGTTATGATTTACGACCACACCGACGGCAAAGGCAACGTGAAAGTGACCGTCGCCGACTCAGGCTACATGGCAATGACACCAAGCCAGCGCGAGATGATTTTCACACTATACGACGGCTACAACTACAACGAAGTGATTGACGATAAGGACTATCGCACCCACAGACCGTTCCAAAAAATGAAGTTCAAACGTCAGATTGTAATGTTCGACATGTCGCAGTTCGACATGAAACACATGAGCGAAGACGCTTTCAAAAACCATCAGACGATGTTGAATATCAGGCAGTTGAACATCGCCATCGACTCCTTGAACATATTATACGACAACAAGCTGGAATCAAACAGCAAGACGTTGATAAACAGACTTCAGAATCTGAACACAACCGTTGAACATTTCGTCAAGGCAGACAAAAAACTAAAGAAACGTCATGGCGACGCGGTGAGCAACGACACCATCACAGTATTTGAATGGCCTTTGTTAAACAACCTGCCGGAAAAAGAACGCCAGGCGGTGTTAAGCATAGCTTCGTCAAGCACAAACAACATGAAGGAGAGCATCTCCATCACCAACAACGACATAAAACGGCAGAGAATCAATATAAGGAAGCACGAGCAGGTGTTGAACCAGAAGTTCACGCTCAGCGTGGCATGCATACTCTTCTTCTTCATCGGGGCGCCGTTGGGAGCCATCATCCGCAAAGGAGGATTAGGAATGCCTGTGGTGGTCAGCGTGGTATTTTTCGTCATCTACTACGTCATCACCATCATCGGGGAACGTGTGGCTGTGAACGGTGACATGTCAGTATTTCTCGGTGCCTGGATTTCCTCAATAGTGCTCTTCCCTATCGGAATCTTCCTCACTTTCAAGGCCACCACCGACGCCGCACTGCTCGACGCCGACTCGTGGAAAAAACTATTTTCAAAACGTAACAAAAGCAAGACGACATGAATATCCTAATGTTATGCAACAAATCGCCGTTTCCGCCAAGTGAAGGCGGCCCTATGGCAATGAACAGCATCGTCACAGGACTGATCGAGGCCGGACATAACGTGAAAGTGATGGCTTTCAACAGCAACAAATATCATGTCGACATCGACAGCATACCACAGGACTATCGTGAGAAAACAAGAATAGAATTTATTGATATTGACTTGAGTATCAAGCCTTCAGAAGCTTTTAAAAACCTTTTTTCAAAAGAGTCGTATCACGTCAAGAGATTCGTTTCGGAGACATTCAAAAACAGGCTTATTGAGGTTTTAAAAGCGGAGAAATTCGACGTCGTGCAGCTTGAGATGATTTACATGGCGCCATACATAGAGACCATTAGGGAACATTCCGACGCCACAATACTGCTGAGGGCGCACAATGTGGAGCATAAAATTTGGGAGCGCATGGCGAAAAAGACGGTTTTCTTCGCGAAGAGATGGTACATCAACCATTTGGTACGCACCCTACGCAACTACGAGATGAGTGTCCTCGACAAAGTCGACGGCATAGCGGCTATCACAATAACAGACGCCAGCTACTTCAGGCGTGTCACGGCAACACCGGTCATTGACCTGCCTTTCGGAGTAGACATCGACAAATTCGACCCAGTCTTCGAGGTCGGCGACACACCGACATTCTATCATATCGGCTCAATGAACTGGATGCCAAACGAAGAAGCCATAAAATGGTTCCTGAAAAACGTGTGGAACATCGTCCAGAAACGTCTGCCCGAAGCGAAACTGTATCTGGCAGGACGCAACATGCCACAATGGTTGAAGAAAAAGAACAGGAAAAACGTCATCGTAGTCGGCGAAGTGCCTGACGCTCACGAGTTTGTCGACGCACACAACATAGCCATCGTGCCACTTCTCTCAGGAAGCGGAATGCGAATTAAAATCATTGAGTCGATGGCGTTAGGCAAGACCGTGATAACCACCATGGTCGGCGCCGAAGGCATACAATACACTGAGTTTGACGACATAATCATCGCCGACAACGCTCCGAAAATGGTGGAGAACATATGCAGACTGTACAAGCATCCTGAAGAAGCGGAAGCCATCGGTCTCAATGCACGCCGCCTGATTGAGGAGATATACGATAACAAAAAGATAATCAACAGGTTAGAGATTTTCTACAAAGAAATAAAATCCAAGAGAGAGATAACGGTTTTGAATTAATGAAGATATTTGTATTATTACCAAGAATTCCGTGGCCGCTTGAGAAAGGCGACAAGCTGAGGGCTTACAACCAAATCAAGCAGCTCGCGAAAAACAACGAGATAATCCTCTGCGCCCTGAACGACAACAAGAAAGTCGACAAACAAGCGGCTTTTCAGGCGATGCAGCCTTATTGCGCCTCGGTAAACTTCATCGACTTACCGAAAATAGGCATCTTGTTCAACGTTTTCAGGTCATATCTGCTCGGTTTGCCGCTACAATGCGGATATTTCTATAGCTCGAAGGCAAAAAAGAAGGTTCATAAGCTCATCGAGCACCACAAGCCGGACATGCTTTTCGGTCAGCTTTTGAGAGTCGCACCATATCTACACAAGGTAAAACTTCCCAAAACCATTGACTATCAAGACGTTTTCTCAATGGGAATGAAACGTCGCGCTGAGATTGCAGGCATCTTCACCAAGCCTTTCTTTGAAATGGAATACAACCGTCTCAGAAAATATGAAAACAAGATTTTCGACGAGTTCGACGTGAAAACCATCATCAGCGAGCAAGACAGGGCTAACATCGACCATCCTGAAAAGAATAAAATCCTTATCGTACCGAACGGCGTCGACCACGAATATTACAAGCCTATCGAGAGGGAAAAGAAATACGACATCGTGTTTACAGGCAACATGGGCTATGCGCCTAACGTCAACGCGGTGGAGTTCTTAGCATACGAGATCCTGCCGAAGGTGTGGGAGAAGATTCCGAACGCTAAGATGTACATCGCCGGAGCGCAACCTGACCCAAGAGTGAAAAAGGTGGCTTGCGACAACATTATAGTGAGCGGCTGGATCGACGACATGCGCGAGGCTTATGCACAAAGCCGCATCTTCATCGCTCCAATGCGCATCGGAACAGGACTGCAAAACAAACTTCTCGAAGCCATGTCGATGAAGATTCCATGCATCACAACATCATTGGCAAACGGCTCGCTCCATGCGGTGAATGGCAAAGAGATTTTGGTCGACAACAGCTCATCGGAACTCGCCGCCGACATCGTATACCTGCTGCAGCGTCCCGAAAAGGCCGCCGAGCTCGCCGAGGAAGGTTACAACTTCGTGAACCGCGTCTATGACTGGGGGGCAGCAACAAAGATAATGGAAGACGCAATGAATCAGGTTTTGGATAAAAATAAGTGATTATGGCACAAAATGACGATAAAAAGATAATCTTCTCGATGGTCGGCGTGAGCAAAATCATCCCGCCGTCACGACAGATCTTGAAAGACATATACCTCTCGTTCTATTACGGAGCGAAGATCGGCATCATCGGATTGAACGGCGCCGGAAAATCGACGCTTCTGCGTATCATCGCCGGAAAAGAAAAGTCATACAACGGCGAAGTGGTATTCTCGCCAGGCTACTCAGTGGGAATGCTCGACCAGGAGCCTCAACTCGACGACGCCAAGACCGTTCGCGAAGTCGTTGAAGAAGGCGCACAGGAAGTCGTTGACATGCTCAAGGAATACGAGGAGATAAGCAATAAGTTCGCTGAACCGGATGCAGATTTCGACAAACTCATCGAGCGCCAAGGCGAACTCACGGAGCTCATCGAGCAGCACGACGGCTGGAACCTCGACAGCAAGCTCGAACGCGCAATGGACGCCTTGAACTGTCCCGATGGTGACACTCCGGTGAAGAATCTGTCGGGTGGCGAGAGACGCCGCGTGGCGCTGGTAAGACTACTGCTACAGGAGCCTGACATCCTGCTCCTCGACGAGCCGACCAACCACCTCGACGCCGAAGCAATACAATGGTTAGAGAGCCACTTGCAGCAATACAAAGGTACCGTCATCGCAGTGACGCACGACCGTTACTTCCTCGACCACGTCGCAGGCTGGATCCTCGAACTCGACAGAGGCGAAGGCATACCGTGGAAAGGCAACTATTCATCGTGGCTCGACCAGAAGACCGCGCGCATGGCAATGGAGGAAAAGACCGAAAGCAAACGTCGCAAGACTTTGGAACGCGAGCTCGAATGGGTGCGCATGGCACCGAAGGCACGTCACGCCAAAGGTAAGGCACGTCTGGAGTCATATGAGAAGATGCTCAATGAAGACGTGAAAGAGAAAGAAGAAAAACTCGAGATATACATCCCTAACGGCGACCGTCTCGGCAACAAAGTCATCGAGGCTAAGAACGTTACAAAGGCGTTCGGTGACAAGGTGTTGTTTGAGAACCTCAGTTTCAGTCTGCCACCGGCGGGCATAGTGGGAGTCATCGGACCTAACGGAGCCGGCAAGACAACCCTCTTCCGCATGATTATGGGACTCGAAAAGCCAGATGCCGGTACTTTCGAGGTCGGTGAGACAGTGAAAATAGGCTACGTCGACCAGCAACATGCCGAAATCGACCCTGAAAAGACCGTTTGGGAAGTGATCTCAGGCGGCAACGAGCTCATCCAACTTGGCAAGCGCACCATGCCTTCCAGAGCCTACGTCTCTAGATTCAACTTCGGTGGTGACGCTCAGCAGAAAAAAGCTGGCGTTTTATCAGGCGGCGAAAGGAACAGAATGCACCTAGCATTGACTTTGAAACAGGAAGCCAACGTACTGCTCCTCGATGAGCCGACTAACGACATCGACGTGAACACTTTGCGCGCTTTGGAAGAAGGTCTGGAGAACTTCGCAGGCTGCGCCGTCATCATCTCGCACGACCGCTGGTTCTTGGACAGAATCGCTACACACATTTTGGCTTTTGAAGGCGACTCACAAGTGTATTTCTTCGAAGGAAGCTATTCGGAATACGAGGAGAATAAGATTAAACGTCTTGGAAATCAACAACCTAAGAAGTTCAGATATAAAAAATTGATGTAATGAGCGAGACCCCGACAAAATTACAAATATACAGCTGGTACCTGCGCGGTAAGAAAGCCTTTCGCGGCAATTTCAAAAACCATTATGAGGTCGCCGTTGAATGGTATCGCAAAGCAGCCGAAGCAGGTCACAAAGACGCGATGTACGAACTCGGGATGTGTTATCTGCGAGGTGAAGGCGTGCCGAAAGACGACTACACAGCCTACACCTGGTTCCGTGAAGCCGGCCATAACGGTCATCCCGACGGTCAGTATCTTGCCGATGACATGCTCCGCGTTCACGAAATGATGTTATAATTAAAAAAACCGCACTATGAAAAA
>JAGCFU010000084.1 GCA_017649945.1 Bacteroidales bacterium
CAAGGTCGGATTGGGCTTCAGCACATCCGAATATCCAGACGAGAACCAGCGAGAGCAGTATTCTTTTCATGACGTTTATTTGATAACAAATATCTTAGATGCATTATTGACCGTGATGAAATAAATACCCTTTGGCAATGACGAGACATCAATTTGTTGGTTTTCAGATGTGATTTCGCCAGTCATTAAGGTTTGTCCCATAATGTTTGTGATGCGGTATTCCGATTGTAGAGACGCGCCATGGCACGTCTTTACGAATAGGACATTATGGGATGGATTGGGATAAATAACAAATTCGTTTTCAGCATCGATTTCATCAACGCCCAAATGATGTTGTTCATAGATTTCGTCGCAATCCTGGTCGCCGTTTTGATATACAAGCTCGCCATCCTGCCAGAAGCAGCGGATATTTTCCACGCGATAGCCTTTGTTCATCAATTTTTCAGGGAAGAAGCTGGTGAGATGCCCTATTCCGCATATGATGTCGCCACTGAAAATATCATTTGCATCGCTCACACGCAGTAATTTGAGCGTCTGACCTTCGTAATCGTATGGTTCCACGGCATCCACGTGCATTGTGATGCTTTCGTTGCCCACCTTTATTTCCCATTCGTCACCGACTTCAGCACCAAAGTCGTAAAGCGTTGTAAACTCGCCTAAAGTCTTGTTCCACCAATAAACCTTGTTATATTCCTCATAGATGTATTCATGAGTGGTAACATCATATTTTTCCTTGTCGTAAAGCGTGTTGATTCTCACCAAAATATGAATCGGTTTATCGTTGATGGTGGTGTCGGCGGCACATTCGAGATATTGATAGGTAACACTGCCATTGTCGTTGGTGATTTCATAATACCATTCGGTACCGATAGGGAAGTTGTCGTAAATCGGTTCCGCTTGGGTGATATTGATACGGTAATAGAAATTCAATCCATTGTCAATAAGCAACTTCGATGTGAATGTTGCTGTGATTTCCTGACCAATATGAATAGTGTCATTGCCCACGAGGAACCAATCGTCGTAGGGGTCTTGATCGTTGTCGAGATAATAGGTCCTGCCGTTGGACACGAAAGCAATTATGAGTCCTGGCAACGGAACGTATGAAGTATATGGCATAGGTGCCCATTCAACTCTTCCTGTCAAGGTGGTTTCCTCGTCAGTGTCCATCTCCACCAATTCGACGACATTCACCTCCTCGCCTGGCATATCATAACGAAGGTATTGAATTCCTTTGAGATCGACATGCATACCTTCCCTGAAAATGTCGTTGTTAATGTATGTTTCCTTGAAGAGTCGACCATTATGCATGGGATAATAAGGGATGATGTAATCACCAGGGCCTATGAAAGTCAAGAAATGCTGATTCTCATCCTCCTCGCAAGGACAGGAAAGGCAGGGCTGAGCCCAAAAGTCTGTGGTAAGCCAGCCATCATCCAATTGGAAAGTGCAATCCTTAAAAGGTTGGATATCGGCAAGTTCCATTCCATAAAACTGATTTGCATATTGGTCAATCATGATGTCGCAATGCCCGATGAAAATAAGAAGGTCGGTGTTATAATAGGGAACGCCATTGAAAACCAGCGGCCAGTCCTGCTTTTCGCCATTGATGGTGATGTAATAGGATGTATAAGGCGGCTTGGGAAGACGGATTTTCACCTTGTCTTCTTCAGGATTAAGCATTGAGATGATTGCATCGTTATAATGTGCCGTGGTCTGTTGAATATCCAGCACGTTTTGCGAGTCGCCCACATAGTCATTCATTTCTCTGATGGTTCCAAATGCTCCGATGGTGGCACCCATGGGGATGGTATCATAACGCACGATGAGTCGGCTCAAATCGGTGGGATCGGGACGGAAGCCATCCACCGTCACGGGATAGATGTGGTCGTCATCCACCCTGATGGCTTGCCCTGCACCGTATGGATAATTTCCAAAGGCAAAAGCGTATGGTAAAACAACGACTTCGCCTTCAATATAATGGATGTCGTTGGTGTTGAAGACGCTTTTCATGCGAGCACCATGTCCGCCAAAATACAGATGTCCGTCGCGACCTTTATAAATGGAGCCGTCACCCATGCCGCCAGGTGCAGGCGAATAGAGCGGCAGTGCCTCGCCGTATTCATAGAAGGTCTCACCATGGTCTGCTGAATAGCGCAGCACGGCATAATTATAGCCATCATCGCCCACATTGTGAAGGTCATAAACGATGCCGTTGTCGGCCACGGTGAACCTATGGTCAGGAA
Organism: Bacteroidales bacterium; assembly: GCA_017649945.1. GTDB lineage: Bacteria > Bacteroidota > Bacteroidia > Bacteroidales > F082 > Limimorpha. The sequence continues at coordinate 2,244 of JAGCFU010000084.1, forward strand.
CGAGATACAAGCCGGGTTGCTGCTGGAATTGTCCGTAACCGCCAGCCACCACATTACCTTCGGGATCCAACTCCATGTGGTTAATAAAAGCACCTTCGATCAGCCAAGTCCAGTTGTCAATGTCATTTAAATTAGCGGTATAGATGCCTAATTCATAAATTGGAACCTCATTGGTTATGCTGATATAAACATTTCCAGCATGGTCGGCGAGGATGCTGGCAAAATCCGTGGCATGCAGGAAACTAATGTTAGTCTCATTCCACGATTCGCCGCCATTCAAGGTCCAGAAAAACTTTTGGCTATTGACCATGACAATGGTGTCGTTAGAAAGCGAATACATTCCCTGTACCCAATGGGTAAAACTGCCCGAGATGCCTGATGCCTGCTCCTGCCAAGTGTCGCCATTATCGTCGGAATAGCAGAGTTTGTTGCTGTCTTCATTAAAAATGAAGATGCGGTTGTTGTCATTGATTGTGAAAAGATTTGAACTGACATAGCTCAAATCGTAGTTCAATTCCCATGTCGCGCCCTCGTCTTGTGAGCGATAGACGCCGTCATAGCCACTGCTGCAGAAAATACTGCCATCGGCGGAGACACCAAGGAACACGCCTTCCATTTCAATGGGTTTCCAGATGTTTTGTGCCGCCAGCGAGGTTAAGAGGCAGAGGCAAATCGCTAAAATTGATAAAAACTTTTTCATAATTTATTAATTTTTATTTGACCACAAATTTTTGTGTCTCACCTGCAAAAGTAATAAAATAAATTCCATTTGTCAAGGAGGAAACATCAATTTGCTTGTTTTCAGAATTAATTGTTCCATTCATAATGGTTTGACCCATTGTGTTTGTGATGCGATATTCCGATTGTAGAGACGCGCCATGGCACGTCTTTACGAATAGGACATCATGGGACGGATTAGGATAAATTGCAAATTCGTTTTCCGCATCAATTTCATCAACGCCTAAATGATGTTGTTCATAGATTTCGTCGCAATCCTGGTCGCCGTTTTGATATACTAGTTCACCATCTTGCCAGAAGCAGCGGATGTTTTCCACGCGATAGCCTTTTGTCATCAGTTTTTCAGGGAAGAAGCTGGTGAGGTGACCGATTCCGCAAATTATATCACCCGTAAAGATGTCGTCGGGGTCACTGATGCTAAGCATTTTATATTCCTGACTCTTGTAGGTGACGGTTTGTGCTGCATCCACATGCACATTGATGCTTTCGTTGCCCACCTTGATTTCCCATTCGTCACCGACTTCGGCTGCAAAATCGTAAAGAGTAGTGAATTCGCCAAGTTCCTTATTCCACCAGTAAACCTTGTTATATTCTTCATAGATGTATTCATGAGTGGTAACATCATATTTTTCCTTGTCGTAAAGCGTGTTGATTCTCACCAAAATATGAATCGGTTTATCGTTGATGGTGGTGTCGGCGGCGCATTCGATATATTGGTAGGTGATGCTGCCATTGTCGTTTGGGATTTCATAATACCATTCGGTGCCAATTGGAGCAAAAAGATTTAAGTATGGATCATAATTATTCATAACACAAGAATCATAATCTTCGTTGTCCCAAATCAAACCGTCGTTTTCGTAGTAGCACAGTAAATGGAAACTTTCGCCACAAATGGTTTCATAGCCGCTATTCATGAATCCGTAGGTACTGCCTACGCCTTCAATCCAGTATTCATAAATTGGACCATACGGCCAATAACCACCTAAGCCCAATTGCCTTCTCATGGTACCGTTCACTTCCACTTCGGATTCTTCAATCACTATGAGCGTTAAGGCAGCTTCGCCTACTGTTGTCACCGTGTCGCCTTCCGTTAGATTAAAGTCATAGAGCAGTACTTCTTCTCCCAAAACATAGTCCCCATTATAATACGACAGAATTCGAGAATAAACACGTTTGCTTTCTTCGCGCACAAAACCTTTTATGCGAAGCCCTGTGCCATCCGAGCTTTTTTTTCTCCAAACTTGCTTATATGCTATACCGTCGATGATAGAATCGCCTTCAATATATTGAATTTCCGTTTCCCACGTATAGTGATAAGGTTCTGTGTGGTGAAGCACATTCCATTGCTGATCTTCGTCCTCGTGAACTAAAGGATAATAAGTTGATTGCGCAACGCAGCTAAGAGCGAAGCCTACCATGATAAGAATTGTAAAATAGAATTTTTTCATATAATTAAGTTTTAAATTGCATTTATAATTTCTTCAAATGTCCGTTTGTCATCCGGCAACTCCATTTTTTGTTGCCTGATTCGCGTTTTTCGTTTGTAGAACGAGTCGGTTTGCGTGTCAAGCAAGATGGATATTACCTGGTTGGAGAAGCCGTTTTTGCAGAGGCAGCAGATGCGAACGTCCCACTTGCCGAGCTTGGGATAAGTGACAAGCAGCCGCTTCGAGAAGTCGCTGAAAATCATGTCGGTGAGACTGATGAAATCGTCCCAGTCGTTGTCGTCCAAAGTGAAATCCATCGTCTCGGAGGTGAGATGTTCGCCGAGATTCTTTGCCGTGACAAACACCTTGTTACTCAGCATGATTTTGTTGCGAATCTCCAACTCTTTTTCTAACGCTTTTATCTTGTTTTCATTGATTTTCTTTCTGATTATCAATAGGATAATTAGAAATGCTATTACTGATAACGCGATTATAAGATAAAGTTTCAAGCTGTGGTTGCGATGCAGACTTTCCATGGCGTTTTTCTGTGCTTTCAGCTCGTATTCCGACTTCAATCGCTGCATAGTCTCGCTCGATTGCTTCTGCTCCGATTCAAGCATGTTTTCGGAGGAAAGTTGCTGGTAATGCACCGCCGTTTTATAGTCGCCCTCATAGTAAGCGATGGCGTAAAGCGTCTGATAAACCGACATTTTCAGTCCTGGTCGCTCGCTTCGTAAGGCCTTGTTCAAATAGGTTTTTGCCTGATTGAAATCATTGGAATAATAATAAAGGATGCCTAAGGTCATATTGGCGATGTCAACGTCATTGTCGTTTTGTAGAGACGTTTCCTGAAACGTCTCTACATTATCGCCATACAATGCATATTTTACGAATTCAATTGCCGTCTGATAATCACCAATCTCCATGTAATAATCGCGCCCAATTTCCAGATAAAGGTCGCTCAGCATGGCTTTATCATTAATTAAGGTGGCGATACAAAATGCCGAATCGTAATATTGTTTTGCCAAGGCATATTGTTCCTGCGCGCGCACCGCACGACCGCAATTGCGATAAGCATTCATCATGCCAGTGGAATCGCCAAGCTGCTTGAAACATTTAAGCGCCTCGTTGTGAGCGTCGAAGGCACCTTCAAAAATGCCGTGTTTGAGGTATAGGGCACCTAAATTATCGTTGATTTGTGCCCGTAGAGACGTTTCCTGAAACGTCTTAACATCGTCATTTTTCAGTATTTCCAACGCCTTCAAAAAACATTCCGCCGCCTCTTCCGAGCGCTGTTCCTCACGCAGTTGCACACCTTCCTCATACAGCGCACGAGCTTTCTCCTGCTGCTTCTGACCGTTGCATGCGGCAAGCATCAAGACCATTAAAATAAGCACCAAATATGTCGAACATTTTTTCATCAAGGCAAAATTAAATAAAAAAAACAATCTGTCAAGAGGTTTAGGCGCTCACTTGACAGATTGTCCCTATGATTTTAAAATGTCCGGATGTAAAATATTGACAATCAATAATATATAAACAATCAAATATTGGTTTGTCCCTAATAATTTTTGTAGAATATGCAAAAAATCAGGCCTTGCGGTATGCGAAGTATATCCAGACTGATTTTTGCAAATTCGGAAAAAATTATGATAGTTACATCGCTAACAGCACCAGCAACTGCGCGGTAAATATTCTCAAAAACATCGTCAGCGGATAAACCGTTGCGTAGCCTGTGTTCGGCAGTTTGCAGCCGTCGGGAGCGATGTTGTTGGCGAATGCCAGTGTCGGTGGGTCGGTGTGCGAGCCCCCGATGAATCCCATAAGGGTGTAGTAGTTCATTTTTAGAACGAGGCGACCGAATGTTGCCACAATCATTGGAGGCACAACGGTGATGATGACACCGTAGAGCACCCAGATATAGTGCAGTTTCACAGTCTCGACGAAGACGCCTCCTGCACCGAGTCCCACGCCGGCAAGGAACAATGCTATTCCAACCTCGCGCAGCATGTGAACGCCTTTGCCGTCGGTGAATTCAGTATCGAACCATCTTTTTTTCACGCCAAGCCAGCCCCCGATGATGGCTGTGACGAGTGGTCCGCCTGCCAATCCGAGTTTCACGGGAGCATCCATGCCTACAGGAATCGGGATAGAGCCGATGACGATACCAATGGCAATGATGATAAACAACGGAATCAATGGTTGTTTTGACGTCCCACGTTTGGATTCCTGCAGAGACGCAATTAATCGCGTCTCTACGGTGTCATTATTGGATATTTCTGTTTCCAAAACCGCAGGTTCTTTTTTCAAATCAATCCTGCACAATGGGCGTAGGATGATACATGTCATAATCATTCCCACCACGGCGAGAGGGTATGCCACCGCATAGCCTGCCGCCAAACGGTGTGCAGCATCAGGATCGCCTGCATCAGTCACAGCCTGCTGGGCTGCCGAAAGTCCCGGAGTGTTGGTGATAGCACCTGTGTACACGCCAGCCATGTCTGTCAAGCTCTGGTTCGCGACCTTGGCGATGATGTAGGTTATCAAAACACCTAATGCCACGTTTGTCAACGCCATGAGGTTCATCGCAAGACCGCCTTTTTTGAACGAGTTGAAGAATGTAGGTCCCACCTGTAATCCCACGGCAGTGACGAACAGAATCAATCCAAACTCCTTGACGATATGGAGCATTCCGGCGTTTAGCGTCACGCCGAGTGCGCTGATGACGATACCAACAAAAAGCACCCAAGTGATTCCTAACGAGATATTTGCGATTTTTATCTTACCTAAAAGCAATCCTAAAAAAATGGAAATTGCGAGGTATAAAATGCAGGGACCAACGCCCGAACCGGTGAAAAGATTATACATACCTTTAATTTAAAATTTAAAGATTTAAGATTCAAAATTGAAAATGCCCCACCGAGGCAGGGCATTTCCTGTTTTATCTAATTTTAAAATTAGTCACCAAGTGTTGCAACCATAACGGCTTTGATGGTGTGCATACGGTTCTCGGCTTCGTCGAACACGATTGAGTTCTTGCCTTCAAACACCTCTTCTGTTACTTCGATGCCGTCAAGACCGAACTGTTTGTTGACATCGCGGCCGACTTGTGTCTCGAGGTTGTGGTATGCCGGGAGGCAGTGCATGAACTTGCAGTTCTTGTTGCCGGTCATGTCCATCATCTTCTGGTTGACCTGATATGGACGGAGGAGGTCGATACGCTGTTTCCAGACCTCAGCTGGCTCGCCCATTGATACCCACACGTCGGTGTAGAGGAAGTCGCAACCTTTAACGCCTTTCGCGACGTCGTCGGTCACTGTAATCTTTGCACCTGTCTCTTTAGCGATTTTCTTGCAGGTATCGATGAGTTCTTTTGAAGGCTGGAGCTCTTTTGGAGCCACGATGCGGACGTCCATACCCATCTTTGCGCCACCGACCATCAAGCTGTTACCCATGTTGAAGCGGGCATCGCCGATGTAAGCGTAAGTAACCTGGTTGAGAGGTTTGTCGACATGTTCCTGCATGGTGAGGAAGTCGGCGAGGATCTGTGTCGGGTGGAACTCGTTGGTGAGGCCGTTCCAAACCGGGACACCGGCATATTGTGCGAGCTCTTCCACTGTCTTCTGGGCGAAGCCGCGGTATTCGATACCGTCGTACATACGTCCGAGAACGCGTGCTGTATCCTTCATTGATTCCTTAACACCGATCTGTGAGCCTGTCGGGCCGAGGTAAGTGACGTGAGCGCCCTGGTCGTAAGCTGCTGTCTCGAAAGCGCAGCGTGTACGTGTCGAGGTCTTCTCGAAAATGAGGGCGATGTTCTTGCCTTTCAAACGTGGCTGTTCTGTGCCGGTGTATTTGGCGTGCTTGAGGTCAGCGGCCAATGTGAGGAAGAACTTGATTTCTTCTGGAGTGAAGTCTAAAAGCTTCAGGAAGCTTCTGTTTCTGAGGTTGAATGCCATAGTTATTTATTTTTAAGTTGTTATCAAAATTTTTGCAAAAGTAGTAATTTTTTTAATGATAATAGGTATATAAAAATATTTTTAACATTTTTGTTGTTCGTATTAAAAAATGTAGTATTTTTGCAGCCTGAAAAAAGATGCATCCTTAGCTCAGTTGGTAGAGCAATTGACTCTTAATCAATGGGTCCAGGGTTCGAATCCCTGAGGATGTACAAAAAAATAGAAATGTCGTGATGGCGTTTCTATTTTTTTATATCTTTGCAGCCTACTTTTATGAAAAAAATAACACACATATTATTATTTGTTTTGATTGTGATGACAGCCCAAGCTGGTGGCAGAGACACCATCCACACCCTGCGGGCGGCAATGGAAATCTACGGATACCAGCCTGAGCAGGCACTGCGGATCATCGACTCGGCGCTCATCGTGGGCAACATTGACGAGGTGCAGGCCGAACAGTGCCGGGCACGCATCTATGGCATGACGCTGATGGGCAAACAGATGGACTCGCTGCTTGGTGGACCGACAGATATACGCCTAGATTCGGCGCAGGTCATAGCCATGCGCCTGCTCACCAATGAATCCATCAAGACCAACTTGGAAAGACTTCGCGATGTGTATGAGATTCTGGCTTACACCGAGCGTATACAGAAAGATACCTTGGGATGGCTCCACCGGTCACGACAGCTGGTCGATGTGTGCCGTCAGATAGGTCCCGGGACGGAGACTGACGCCTTACGCACGGAGGCGGAGATCGGTGCCGCGCTCTATGCCATGGGCCATGAAGAAGAAGGCATGGCGAAAGTTGACAGCGTGTTGGCCATGCTCAGTGATAAAGGTAGATTCAACGAGCTTGACGCCTTCATCGTAGCCTCACGACGCAAGATTACAATGCTCGGCTCGCGCGACCGCTATGCTGAGACGCTGCCTTTGGCCCGCCGTATTATAGAACGGCTCGACGACTACGAGTCAAACCCCGAAAGATACCACGACAACAGCCACCGCGAGCCCAAAAACGACCAGAAACGTGCCGACTATATCCGTTTCTACCGCAATCAGGCCCAGAATTTTATTGCTGCTGCTTACGCGTCGTTAGGTGATCATGGCAATATGCTCACGGCTTTCCGCCAGATAGAAGACGTTGTGCGCGAGGCCACGGCTCGAGAACACATAGCACGCTACAACGCCTTGCAGCAGCAGCTCGAGGCCGAGCGCCAGCGTGATGCCGCACAACGGGCTAAAGAGTCACGCAAAGTGACAGGTTTTGTGAGCCTTCTGATACTTCTGTTCGCCATTTATGTCTTATGGCAGTGGCGCAAAACGAATAAGCAGAATAAAATCCTTGCCCAACAGATAAGAGATGCAGTGGAATACAAGGAGAAATATAGAGAACTTTCAACTCAAAACTCTCAACCTAAAAACAACTCTCAACTCTCAACTCTCAACTCTACATTCTCAGAATCCGAGCTTTCATCTTACATTTGCGCTTTAATCGAAAATGATAAGCTGTATCTCAATCCTTTGTTTGACCGTCAGACGCTCATCGACCGCACCGGCCTCTCAAAAGAGCGCATCGGTGCCGCCTTCTCGCATGGCGGCGAACACACCAGACTCACTACCATTGTTCGCGAGCTTCGTCTAAACCACGCCGTCCACCTCATGAACGAACATCCTGAAATGAGCTTGGAACAAGTGTGTTTGGCAAGTGGTTTTTCAAATGCAACCTCTTTCCGTCGCAGCTTCAAGGAAAAATTCGGAATATCTCCCTCAGAATTCCGCGAAACAAAGGAATAAAGCACCGTACAATTTGTCTTTTTACCGCACAATTTGTCTTTTTACAATACAATTTGTCCATGCACGTTTCCATGCCTGCATATGTCATGGATTCTTTTGTATTTTTGCGTTTTAAACACAAAATATGAAAGTGAAAAAACTGTTTTTGGTCATCGTATTGGCGGTGACGACATGCATGCTCATCATGAGTGCTTGCAAGAAAAAACCTTCTAACATCAAACCTAGTAGTAAGGGTTATTACGAGTTCATTATCCTCCGCTCTGAAGAGAGAAGTATGATAGTGTTTGACAAACACACATCATCCATTGCCTCTGTCAGTTCAAGGGCAGAGTGGTTCACTGCTTCTGCAGTCAATGATATGGTAAATGGTCATCCTGCACTGGTTGTGGTCAGCAGATTAGACACATACGAC
>JAGCFU010000085.1 GCA_017649945.1 Bacteroidales bacterium
ATTCATGATGGTGCTCATAGGCATTGGCAACGTCGCCTACCGGCGTCCCGACGGCATTTATGTCGTTCCAATCGGATGCCTGAAAGACTAAACACTAATATAAAGCCTGGTTCTCTGAATCAGGCTTTTATTATTCCCATTCATCCCATTATTCCTATCCCTATTCCTTAAAATTTTTTCCTCTTCTTGCAATCTTCTGCAACAAATTCTTAATTTTTTTTAACACTTCTTGCAAAATATTGCAACTTTTGTTAAAAAAATTTACAATTAGTTTCTTTTTTTTACAAATTATTATTTTTTGTTTTAATTTTGTAGTTCTAATCTGATGAGCATCATTTGTAATGAAACAAACCAGTCCATATAGTGCCTCGCTGACTGCTTGCGGATTGCAGTTCAATGAGTTTAATCTCATGTTACCTGTTCTTCTTTCTGAAGATAGGGATTCTTTAATTGATAAGGAAATCAACGAAAACAACATCTTGAATATCAATTCACACAAATCTCGTTCGCGTGTAATTACTGAATATAAGAAACGTGTTGATAATATGCCTGCTGATTTTTGGGCATGGTATATGGATTTGGATGATCAGGCTAAACGTATTGCTTTGCTTTATGTAATTTTGAAAACATATCGCATTGCGTTCGATTTTCATATCAAAGCAGTAATGAGCAAATGGCGTTCTGTTGTGCAAACACTTACAAAATCAGACCTCATGATGGCTTTTTATGATATTGCAAGTAACGATGCTTTTGTTGATGGATGGACTGACAATACAAAAGAAAGAGTCGCTTCAGCATATCTTACAATCTTGCGCCAAGTGGGAATGTTGGATCTTTTCAATTCTCAACTCAAACCGCTTAAAGCTCAACCGCAAGATTATGCATATTATCTAAAACAGGGTGAAGATTGGTTCTTGGAAGCATGCCTGCTTCAATCTTTTGAAATTGATAACATCAAATCTGTTGTGCTATGACACCAATGACAATTGAACAGCTTTATGAGAAATTGAAGGATAAGGACTTTCAGGATACAACAAATAACTTGTTCTACAATTACTATGTGTTTCAGTATGAGCCGCAACAGGAAGCTGATATTTATCGTCAGCTGAAAGAGTATCAGGAGAATTTATATCGTCCTGCAGAGCACATTGATATTCTTATTTTGAATCTATTTGACCTTTTCTGTGACTACTTGAGGTCAATAAAACTTGGAGCCAATGAGCCACCATATTTGGAAGATCTGCTGAAACAAGATTTGGAAGAACCAAACATTGTTACTCAAAGTTTGATGCAAGAAGCTGGCAGCAACGAGTATTACGAGTTTATTCATAATCGAATAATGGAACACAAAGAAAAATCTGATTCTAAACGTCGTCCATTTGTGTTCCTTACTGGCATTGGTAATATGTTCCCATACCTCAGGGCGCATGTCTTTTTCGATTGCTATGAAAAATTTAATGACCCTGAGGCATATAAAATTATTATGTTCTATCCGGGCAATTGTAGCGACAAGCATTTTGGATTATTTAATCTTTTAGCGGAGACTAATCCTTATAGAACCATCAAATTGTTGAATTAAAAGATACTTCACAATGATACAGAAAGATTTATACAAATGGCAAATTGACAGACCTCTTAATCCTGCAGTTTCAGCCGACAGTTTCGATGAACAAACTACTCGCACCGAAATCAATGAGTATGTATTCACTGATGAAATTATTCAAGGACTTTATAAAATTCTTGAAGCCATAAAGAATCGAGATAAAAGCCATGATGGTATTTGGATTGACGGTTATTTCGGATCTGGTAAATCGCATTTCCTGAAGTATCTCAATTATTGTCTTGATAAAAGATACAGTGAGCAGGCTTTGAATAGACTACTGAATGCTGTCAAAGAAATGGATCCGATTGAATCCAATATCGATGTTCAAGCATTCCAAATCATAGACTTGATTAATTGGTTAAAGAATGCTGAAATCGAAACAATTCTTTTCAATATTGGAACAATCAACAATATACGTGTTGACCGCAAGAATTCTTTCCTCGATGCTTTTTGGAATCGTTTCAATAAAAGCTGCGGCTTCAACGGATATAATATTTCTCTTGCACTTCATCTAGAAAAGAACCTCGCTCAGCAAGGCAAATTCCAACTATTCAAAGACATGTTAAAAGCTGACGGATATGATTGGGATGAACAATCATATCGTCTTGCCAACAATCGTCTGGATTATATTCTGCGCAAAGCTAAAGAAGCAGATCCTGATTTTTCCGTTCAGCGTGATACTATCCTGAATGACACAACCAACACGAGCATTGAATCTTTTGCAGATGACCTTTGTGATTATCTAAAAACAAAGGGGGATAATTTCCGTTTGCTGTTCCTGGTTGATGAGGTTAGCCAATTTATTGGCGTTCAAGGCGACTTGCTCCTTCAGCTTCAGGAAATTGTAACAATGTTCCATAATCGTTGTGGAGATAAGGTTTGGGCTGCCTGCACAGCACAACAGTCGCTGGCAGAACTGGCTCAAGGTTGCAACTTTAAAGAAAACACCGACCAGTTTGGAAAGATTATGGGTCGTTTTGAGGTTAGAGTTTCGCTTGAAGGTACTAAAGCTGATTATATTACACAAAAGCGTATTCTCGACAAAAACGGTGTGGCCGAAATGGAATTGGGCAAAGTTTATGATAGTCAGAAAGAGGCTATTGAAACCATGCTAACTTTGCCTGCTTCATATTATAGCTTCACATCGAAGAGCAACTATATTGACTATTATCCTTTTGTTCCGTATCAGTTTAAGTTGATGATTCAGGTTTTCAACTCATTTGATGCACTCGACTATGTGAATAAGCAGGTACGTGGTACTGAGCGTTCAATGATTAACGTTACACACAGTACCGCTAAGCTTACAATGAATGACGAAATTGGAAAATTCATTTCCTTTGACCAGTTTTACAATGCCATGTTTAAGGAGAGTCTGACTCCTCGTGCTCGTATTGCAAAACAGAAAGCCGATCAGATGGCTGAGTTATATCTTTCTGACAAAGATTTCGCTAAACGTGTGGTTGATGTAATGTTTATGATTTGCAATTTATCGACACCAGATAAGCTGCTATTCCCGGCAACAGCCGAAAACGTTACAACTCTTATGCTTCGCGATGTGAAAGAAGCTCGTGCTACGCTGAAAAACGACATCACAAATGTTTTGACATTCCTCTGCGACAAGAACATAATGTACAAGTCAAACAATCAGGATGGTTTGGAACTTTATGATTTTTACACACAGGATGAAATTGACGTTGCTAATTTGATTAACAACGAGCATGTAGGCATAGATGAATTAGATAGAGAATTGTTTAATGAAGTGTTCTCATATCTGGGAATTAAGGAAAAAGAATCATACTACAACAATTCATTCAAAATTGGTCTTGATATTGATGGTTATCGCTTCCTGACTCGTAACAATGAAGATATGTTAATATCCATTTGCATCGATCCAAATGTTGAAATTGATGGAGACACATACCTCAACAATGAGAATAAGTCGTTGATGTTTTATCTCTCTCCTGCATACCACAATCCTCAATCTGATTTCATAAAAGATTTCCGTTGGTATTGCAAGGTGCAGAATTATCTCAAAAATTCAGCAAATGGTGCTTCAGAAGAGAGAGCCAAGTCTAACGACAAATTCCGTGATCAGGCTAAACGCCTTTATGCTGATAAGATTCAGAAAAGCATTGCAAAAATGCTAGATACATGTAAAATCTTTTCAGGCACCAATGCTCTTTCATCAAAAGAGTTGGGCACTACGAAAGGCAAAGAGCGTTATCGCCGTGCTATTGACACTCATTTTGCAAACTATTACATTTATGCTAAGATAGCAGCTGGCAATTCTGTTCCTAAAGACATAGCATCTCTTCGCACTGTAATAATGAAGCCAATCGATCCAAACGAGTATCAGATGAATCCGATGGGTGATGCAGAGAACAAACTACATTCTTTCGTTAAGACACAGCCTGAGATTTCATTGGCAGACATTCATACACGTTACAATAAAGCTCCATACGGTTGGGCTCCTATCACATCAAGCTATCTGGTTAACGAACTTGTTCGCCGTCGTTTGTTCGATTGGTATATCAACGGAGAGCGTTGCACAAAACCTAATACGATTGCATCTTCAATAGGTAATCCAAAGGATATGACCATCAGACCGGCTGCTGTGATTTCTTCAGAATTGGTCAACAATTTCATTACTGTTTGGAATGAGATCTATAAAAGCAAAACTACGTTCAAATCAAAAGAAGCTTCGGAAGTTTTTGAGATTGCAAAAAACAGCATCAGTAGTTTAACAACAAATAACAGTAAGACTTTAGGCCTTGCCGGTAATGCTCCATTTGCAAAATTCATACAGCAGTATATAGAGCTGCTTAACAAATGGTTTGTTGAACGTGATGAAACAAAATTCTTCAATCTTGTTATCGAAAACAAGGAGGATGCTAAGTCTCTATGTGATGTCTGCTCTGAAATAACAGATTTTCTTACTGATCAGAAGCCACAATACGACAGCATTTGCAGTTTTATCAAAAACAACCAAGATAACTTTGCTTACATCAAAGAAGAAAGCGCTTCCGACCTTGAACATCTCAAGCTGATTGAGACCGATGAGCGCCCATTTGACAATCTAAATGCTTACAAAAAGCTACGCGACAAACTTAATTCGGAAATTGATAAAATCCGTAAGGAATATGTCGAAAAAGTTAAGGAAGCATATAATCTGGTTTTCGATCAACTTGAGCAACTGTGTGACAATAATGGCGTAAACAAGTCGGTATTACCTTCACGCGAATCAACTATTGTAAGCGCATGCGCATCGCAAAGCATCGACAAACTGAAGAATAGTTGCAATACTGATGAGTTTTTCAACAAGTGGGTTGCTGTTATTATGAGCCGTGTTGAAGGCAATAAGCGCAAGCCTGTTAAATTTAGCGGATTCTCAACAGGTAACGCAACGACTATTACTAATGAAATTGAACTTGATGTTTATTTAAACGGCTTGAAAAAGCGTATGCTTTCAGCTCTTGAAAATAACGATTTAATCATCTAATCATGAATACTGCGCAACTCAAATCATTCGCATCTGAAGCCCGCATATCGCTGTTGTCTGGCGTAAAAAGCAAGATGAACGCCTTAGGCTTCAAGGCAAACGGAGAAGTCGATGAACGTGATTTCCCAATAAAAGCTCCAGATGGCACACTGTTTCAAAACGAAATTTACGATGTTGCCTTCTATGGTAAATGGATGCGACTTCATGAAGAGATAAAGCGTTGTGGTTTCCGTCAGGTTTGTGAGGAAGGAGCCTATACCTGGTTCAATCGTTTGATGGCAATTAGGATTTTGGCTAAAAACGAAATCATAAATCCGGTACTCGAATTTGAATCGCCGGAAATCAGAATACCAATTATTGTTAAGCATGCTCACGATGGCATTCGTCCTGATATGCCTGCGTTCGATACGATGCGTTTAGATGCAATAATTGACGACGACAACCGCATCACCGATCAGTTTGCCATACTCATAGTAGCATATTGCCAAACAACACCAATTCTTTACAAATGCTTTGGAATGCTTAACGATTTTACGGAATTGTTGCTGCCAACCAACATATTGGCTTCAAACGGTTTCTTAAACCTGTTGAACAGTTCTAGCTTTATAACTGACGAAGACTTCAAAACAACAGAGCTTATAGGCTGGCTTTATCAGTTTTATATTTCAGACCGTAAAGACGAGGTTTTTGCCTCGTTTAAAAAAGGCAAAAAAGCAGAAGCCAACGATATTCCTGCAGCCACTCAAATATTCACACCCAACTGGATTGTGAAGTATATGGTCCAAAACACTCTCGGTCGCATCTATCTGGATAACAATCCCGCCAGCACCCTTGCTGAGCAATGGAAGTATCTCGTCCCCCCAGTTTGTACAAATACCGATAGCACGTTAAAACTCGAAAACCTCGAAGACTACACCTTCACCGACCTCTCCTGCGGCTCTGGCCACATTCTCAACGAGGCTTTCGATATCCTCTTCGAAATCTACAAAGAGGAGGGCTACAACCGCCGCCAAGCCATCAAGTCCATCTTCGAGCATAACCTTCTCGGCATCGATCTCGATACTCGTGCCCGCCAGCTCTCCACCTTCTCGCTTATGCTGAAGGCGTGCCAGCAGCTGCCTGTGGCAATCAATTGTGAGGTAATGCCCCGGGTATTGGATATGACAGGCCTCACGCCGCCCAACTACAACATTCTTGACGATACTCTGTCTCATTTCTTCCTTGGCTGCACCGCAAAAACCAAGGCCGAAACCATGGCGGCTATAAACCTGATGCAGCAGGCCAATAATCTGGGCAGCATCATGAAGTTCGACATTTCGCCCGAAACTCGCGCTGCCATTGCCGAAAGCATGAAACGATGGGAAGACGAAGGTCTCGAAGACTTTGAAGGACTGTTCCCAGCAATGAAGCTCATCTTGGCTCTTACTGACAATTATGCAGCCATCGTAATGAATCCTCCGTATATGGGCAATGGGAACATGAATGCCAATTTATATCGTTATGTTGAAACAAACTATGAGAATGGTAAAACTGATTTGTTTGCTGTTTTCATGATGCTCGCAATGGATAGACTAAAACCATTGGGTAAATATGGAATGATAAACATGCATTCATGGATGTTTTTATCATCGTTTGAGAAGTTGCGTAAAAACATAATTCAAAACAACCAAATTGATAATATGCTCCATTTAGGAGCAAGAACTTTTGATGAAATATCAGGAGAAGTAGTTCAAAACACATCCTTCGTTATTTCAAATCATAAACCATTCAAACCTTCAACTTTCTATCGATTGATTGATGGAAAATCTAGTTCAAAAAAAGAAGAACTGTTCTTTTCAAATGAACCCAAAATTGTATACCCAAAAGTAGACCAATCCATTTTTTTAAAAATCCCCTCATACTCAATTGATTATTGGGTGAGCAGCAAAATGTTAGATACTTTTTCTTTGCCAAAAATGTCTTCGGTTTCTAAAGGCACAACTGGTAACAACACCGGTGATAACAATAGATTCCTAAAACAATGGTCAGAAGTATCAATTAAACAAATAAATTTCAATATGAAACCCGGTGATAGTTTTGACAATAACTATAAATGGGTTCCATGTAATAAAGGAGGTGGCTTTAGAAGGTGGTATGGTAACAATGATTTTGTGATGAATTGGTATGATGATGGAAAGGAGATGAAAGAGTACGCCGTTATTAGGAATCATGGTAAGCATTGGTCAAGATATATTCAAAATCTTGATAGTTTTTACAAAGAAGGAGCAACTTGGAACATGATAGCAATAGGTAAATTCTCATTAAGGTATTGTCCTGGGGGATTTATTAACGCGAGTGCATCAAATGGAACATATCCACCAAAACATTTACTCAATTACATTATTGCGCTAAGTAATTCAAGTTATGTCCAGGAAGTGTTGAATCTTATCAATCCAACGATAAATGTTTCTCCTGGTGCTTTTAATAGCATCCCATATATTGAAGCACCAAACTTTGATGAAATCAGTCGTCTTTCGCAAAAAAACATCCAGATCAGCAAACTCGATTGGGACGCTCACGAAACCTCTTGGGATTTCCAAGAGAACGAATTGGTCCGACTCTTCAAAGAAGGTAAAGCCACCAACTTGGAGTCGAGCGTAAAGGCATTTGAGGAAGAATGGGAGCAGAAGTTCCATCAGTTGCATCAAAACGAGGAAGAACTCAATCGCCAATTTATCGAAATCTATGGCTTGCAAGATGAGTTGAGTCCAGAAGTTCCACAAAATGAAATCACGATTCTTCAACAAGGAGAGATTAGTTTCACACTGGCACCAGGTAGCGATAATTACGAGTACTCTATTGATTGGCATAGGGATGTTATCATAAAGCAATTCCTTAGCTACGCCATTGGCTGTATAATGGGTCGTTATCGTTTGGATAAACCAGGTCTCAATATAGCTCATCCAAATCCAACAGAAGAGGAACTCGCTCCATATAGAATCGGAGATAATGCTCAATTATTCGAGATAGATGATGATGCCATTATACCTCTTATGTCGCCTGAAAGTGGATTTGCCGATTGCGCTTCAACGAGAGTGTCGCAATTCATAAAGATGGTGTTTGGAGAGAAAAACCATGCTGCCAATATGAATTTTGTGCAAAAAGCATTAGAAAAAGACTTGGATACATTTTTCGCCAAAGATTTCTATGCCGACCACAAAAAGCGTTATCAAAACCGTCCAATTTATTGGCTTTTCAGCAGTCCGAAGGGCGCATTCCAAGTGCTAGTTTACATGCACCGCATGACACCATACACGGTTGAGCGTATTCGCAGCAAATATTTGTTGCCATATATCGAGCGACTGACCGAGCGCATCAACGATATGAATGCCAGCATTCTTCAGCTTACATCAGTACAGGCTCGCGCTCTGCAGAAAATGGAAAAAGACCTTCAGGAGTGCCGTGAGTATCATGATATGCTGCACCCAGTGGCCAATCAGAACATATCTATCGACCTTGATGATGGGGTAGTAGTCAATTACGCTAAATTTGGGTCGATATTAGCTAAATTGAAATAGTAACATACAACACATATAATATGGAAAGATTTAGAGATTTAACTATCCATTGCGATAACCCGGATGCAGCACTTCTTATGCTGAAAAAAATAATGGCAGCATGCAAAGAGCCTCCCTTCCAGTCAGAAAATCAGGATCTTGCATCATATAAATACAAAGATGATATTGTTGTTCGTATCATAGCCACACTTCCTTATGTGTCAGCCGCCGTGTTAATATTAACTATTAGTGGGTCTGATGTAAAAGTCGTCAATATAATACCACATCAAAGATCTGTTTTTAGAATTGATAAAAATCAATACAATTATATTCTATCTGCTTTTAAAAAAAATGTAATTGATGGTATTGTTAGTGGCGATAGGTTGGAATTTCCGCCAGCGGAATACTCAATGGACGCATTGATACCAAAATCATACAAACAGTTAGACAGATGGGCAAATTGTCCAGGGGCTCCTGATGCTCCTTTTTCTCATCCAAGTGATTTGAATCAATGGTATGATTTTATAATAGCTTTAGTAATTAGTAATGAAAAAGATAATCTTTCTTCAGGAGATTTGGAACAATGGCTTGAAGAAAAGCAATGGGACGAAGATGTTATTGAAGAAACCATTCTTCATTATGAACATGACACAGAACTTCTTGAACACTATAACAATAAATATGGATATAATTTGCGCAAAGAATCAAATATGGTAATTGATAATAATACTCGTTCTGGTAAATTTGTTTAGAATAATGATACGGAATCATATCAAGTTAAGTTGGAAGAATTTAATAAATCTCATGAAAAAACTGATGTAAGAAAAAAAATCAAAAGGTAATTATCATGCTGGTTTAAAATCATTGCTGAAATTATACACATGGATAGTTTTAATTGCATTCTGGGCCTTAATTTAACTAGTGTCAATACAATTGTGACAATTGTCTCAATTGTATTAACCATAATAACATCGTTTCTTACAATAAAAACTTGGAGATATAAAAAACAAGTTTTTGATAAAATAAATGCATTTGATGTTGTTACTTATTCACGAAATTTTCATACTGTTTATCTAAATATTTCAAAAAAAATACGTACAACCGAATCTAACAAGGGTGGTAGAAATAATAATATAATAAGTGAGTTGGAAGCCATTCTGAGAGATTTCAATAAGTATGAGAACAAACTTCCGGAAGAAAACAGGAAAAGTGTTAGAGCAAACGTCGATAGTGCCTTGGATAAGATACATTGTTTATTTGAAGGTACAGCTGATTCTTCAACAATATCTAGTTTCAAATCACGATTAGATGATATGGATCGAACACTAATAAAAATTACAGAGAAAATGTTAAAATAATCACTGTAAATAAATGATTTATGCAAAACAAAATATATAAATACTTTGACTTGAACCCAGACCTTCACGTTCTGTTCGTCTTCAGCCTTGAAACGAAGGTTGATGAGCTAGACTCATACGAATGGAGACCTGGTTATCGCTATGAGAAATTCAATGGCGCATGGTTCAATACTAAGTATAAAATTTTGAACGACTGGAAAGATGAGCACGTAATCTTGGCATTTGAAGGATTGAGACCTTCAACACAGGCTCAAATGCTAAATTTCCCGTTGATGGATATACTGGCAGTAAACACTGACTATCGAGATGATGATTATGAAGCTTTCATGCAACAGAACCACATCAGTGGCCAGTTTACAACATTCGTCCAAAAACATGTAGGAGAAATGCAGTTGAAAAAGTTCCAGTCGGTTTTCAAAGATTGTTATGGCAGCAATTTCAATGAAGACCTTGGCTATCGTGGACTTTTGACGGGATATCTGGGTTCTGATAAATTGTTGGATTGGGACACAATTATAATCCGCCTCATTCTTCTTGATGTACAATCGGAAGATACAAAACGTGATAGTTTCTATCGCCGACTTGTTGACAAAGCCGATGTCGCAAAATATCTCCAGAAAAAACTTGTGTCCATTTTTGGTGTCGGATACCTTGAAAATAAACCGCAAAATCGTTTCGCACCTGTAGCCGAATCGATGAAATACAATGCCATCATGCAAAAGATAATTGCAGATGAAAAACATGATACATACCACAATCTCAAAATTGACAATTCGTTCCAGTTACATCAAATTAATCGTATAATGGGTATCGCATTCAGCGATAAAACAATTGCCAACAGTTTTGAGTCGGCTTTGCTTTTGTTGTCAGAAAAAATCAAGGAGCACAAGATTATTGATTGTTATGGCACCGAGGCAGAATATTACTATATGCCTGAAACTATGTGCTGGCCAATTCTTAAACAACTGATAGCAAATCATCTTTATATTGAGAATGAAAAACTGGTTGAGCGTTTACATCAGTTGAGCGTTAAGCAAGAAAACCATCCGCAAACACAAACGACAATTGATTTTGTGTCGAATGTAGCCTGTCTTTATAAAAAGATAGATGATTATCCGTCACTTAAATTCAATTACCCTGAGGACTATATCAAACAATATACTCAAGATTTGTATTTGGTTGATACCTATTATCGTAAGGCGTTAAACAGTTTTGATAAGATTTCAAAAATCGTGCCTGTTTATGACGATATGATGACTGTTAAACGTTGTCTTGATGTGGATTATGCTAACTTTACGAATACTCTTAATATTGAGTGGACAAAGTGTCTAACAGAGAAAGGACATAGTTTGATAGGTCTTAAGGATGTGCGCTTGCAGCAGAATTTCTATGCTGAAATATGTGCTCCGCACACCGAAAAAATGGCGCTCATTATTTGCGATGCGCTCCGCTTTGAGATAGCTGCTGAGATAATGAGCGAGATAGCCAAACGTCGTCGTCATATTGCTGAATTGGATTATGCCATTGCTATGCTTCCAACGGAAACCAAGTATTGCAAGCAAGCATTGTTACCTCATAAAACATTAGAGCTTCAGCACGATTCATCTATGCTGGTTGATGGCAAATATATAGCTACAACCGATGATAGAACTGAGCAGGTGAAGAGATATAATGAAAATGCGGTTTGTTATAGCTTTGCTAATTTCGACAAGAAAAACAGTGAAGAAAAACGTGAGATGTATAAGAATCAGCTTGTGATCGTATTCTATGATGATATTGACGAGAGCGGTCACAAAGCGAGTACTCGCACTCAAGTTCTTAACATAATAAACAACGCAGTCACGGCTATAGTTGATGAAATATATTCAATCCTTTCTTCATACAACATAACAGATGTGTATCTCACTGCAGACCACGGATTCCTATATAACGACATGGACTTTGCTGACAAAGATAAACTAGAAATTCTTGATAGCACAATAGACCAAAAGAATCGTTATTATCTTACCAATAGCAACGTTGAAAGAGATTACATTGCCAAGTTCAATATTGAAGATGTATCGGGTATGACTGCTGAAGGAGAATCAGTTTATGTGGCTGTGCCAAAAGGAACTAACCGTTTCTACACTCAAGGTGGTGGATATGGCTTTACGCATGGAGGATCTTCACTGCAGGAATTGATTATACCAGTTCTTCATTGCTCACAGCAGCGTTCGGATGAGCGTCAGGAAGTTACTGTCACACTCTTCAGTCGTAAACTTTCGGTTGTTTCAGGACATTTGAAGGTTACTCTTGCTCAGATCGAACCAGTGTCGATGACTCATAAAAAGATAGATGCTGTTTGCGCACTGTATTGCAATAATGAGCTGGTGTCAAATGAGAAGGTTGTCACTTTCAACTCAACAGGTGAACTGCGTGAAAGAATGTTTGATGTTGATTTGCTTCTTACCAAACAGCCACAGTCAAATATATTAGAACTTCGTGTATATAAATCGGATGATATGATGAATCCGATTATACGTGAAACAGTTACAAATAACACGTTAATAGAAAGAGATTTTTAAGATATGGCACTACAAGACAAAATATTGGAATCATTTATAGGGAAAGTAGTTCGCAAGGATTTGGCTTTTCAGGTGAAAGGAAATCTTCCGGTACCAACATACGTTCTGGAATATCTTCTCGGGCAGTATTGCGCTACAAACGATGAGCAACTTATTGAGGAGGGTTTGGAAAAAACAAAAAACATCATCCGCACTAACTATGTTCATCGTGCTGAAGCAGAAGAAATAAAAGGTAAGATACGTGAAGCCGGACGATATAGAATTATCGACAAAATATCAGTAACGCTCAACGATAAGGCTGATGTTTATGAAGCATCATTTGCAAACCTTACGCTCGTAAATATTCCAATAGGTTCGGAATATGTTAGAAAAAATCCAAAACTTCTATCTGGCAACGGAGTGTGGTGTATTGTTGATGTAGGCTATATTTCAGGTGAAGATATAAAAGTTCGTTGGGAAATTCAGAATCTTAAACCAATTCAGATTTCGAACATCGACTTGAACGAGTATATATCGAAGAGAAAAGATTTCACTACAGAAGAATGGATTGATTTTCTGGTACATACAGTTGGCCTAAATCCTGATAATCTCAACCGTCGTGAAAAATTTATCGTCCTATCACGTTTGTTGCCACATGTTGAGAACAACTACAACTTTATGGAATTAGGTCCTAAAGGAACTGGTAAGTCGCACGTATTCCAAGAGTTGTCGCCTTATGGCGTGTTGGTTAGTGGGGGAGATGTTACTTCAGCAAGACTGTTTGTGAAGATGGTTGGTAATAAAGAAATTCTTGGTCTTGTAGGATATTGGGATGTTGTAGCTTGGGATGAATTTGAGCAACAAAAGGGCAAACAGATTGATTCTGTCATGATTGACACAATGCAGAACTATCTCGCCAACAAATCATTCAATCGTGGAAAAGCTACCCACGAGGCTACAGCCTCAATGAGTTTTGTGGGTAATACAAAGCATACCGTGCCATATATGCTTAAAAACTCACATCTGTTTGAGTCAATACCAGTGGCATTCCAGAAAGGAGCTTTCTTAGATCGTATCCATCTCTACAATCCAGGCTGGGAAATCAAGATGTTGAAGAAGGATTCATTCAGCAAGAGTTATGGTCTTATTACCGATTATGTTGCTGCAGTGCTTCACGAGCTCCGTAAAATTGACTATTCGGCCGACTTGAAGAAATATGCCACCTTCAGTACCACGCTATCAGAACGCGACCATAATGCTATTCGTAAGACATTCTCGGGTTTAGTGAAGTTACTATATCCTGATGGCAACTATACTGAAGCTGAAGCTCTTGAGATAATAGATTTTGCAGCTGAAAGTCGTAAACGTGTAAAAGATCAGCTATATCTTATCGACGAGACATTCCGTGCAGAACCAGCTGTTTTTGAATACACAAAAACATCGAATAACGAGACTGTACAGGTTGAAACACTTGAGAAGGCTGGCATTATAACACCTGCAGTGCAGGAAGCGAAGCCTGCAGAAAACGTTCAACCAGCTCCGAAACCGCATTTGGTTGCGAAAACTGTGGAAGTTCGCTTAAATCAAACAGGTATATCATACAAAACACTCTTTGGTGATTATCTGGCATCAGCACATGTAATTGAAATAACCGATCCGTTCATAAGGGTTTCATATCAAATATACAATTTCATAGATTTCATTCAGATGTTGAAAGAAACCAATGAGAATCCTGAAGAATTGAAAATCATACTGCACACCGCGGTTGACAGTGATGAGCAAGCACCAGAACTGATTGACGCGTTTGAGGGTTTGCAAGATGATTTGGCATCATATGGAATTGAATTCTCATTTGATTTCAATGCCGATCACGATCGAAAGATAGTGGCCGACAACGGTTGGATTATCACACTTGGAAGAGGTTTAGATATCTTTGAGCCATTCCCGAAATTCACGCTCAGCTGTGTTTCGCAAGAGAACCGTAGATGCAGAGCGTTTACGGTGACTTATACGATGAGATAAAGATAGGTTATGAAAACTATAGAAACATATATTGATTACTTAATTGCTGTGAGGGATCAAACCTCGGACTTACGGTATGTGAAAACCGAGGCGATAAATGCACTTGATAACTTACGTCGTAATAATCCTAAAAGGTATGCCGAGTTTATGGCGAGGTATGAAGAAACTAAAAAACCAAAGCCGAGATCTGTGCAAACAAGGGCGTATGATAAAGCTAAATACATTCAAGAACACCCTGAAATTGATGTAGAAGAATTGCGTAGAAAAGCTCGTACAAGTCTAATTCGACGGCCATATGGACTTGGTTTAGGTACTTTTTTACCTAACTGGATTACTGAAGATGAAGTAATGAATTCTGTTGAGCAGTTGACAATATCAGATTTGATAACAAGTAGTGGAAAATTTATTTCGCGTGACACCCTTATAAAACGCTGCATAAAATGTGCTGTGTGCGATAGAAGAATTGATGAAAATAAACTTCGGCAAATTATTTCAAGCCAGTTCACCAGCTATTACAATAACAAGACCATAACACTGAGAAATCCCAGATTATTTATACCTATAAAAAGGTTTTTAAAAAACGAAGCAACAGTTGATGAGTCGGCAAATGTTACCGACGGAACAAGTCTTGATTTTGATAAGTTTTTCCGTTTAATCAACAGTAAGGATATCAAGGAATTGTCCGATGACGAAATAAAAAGATTGAATAATAATCAAACCGAACATAAATCAAAAAATGCAAGAAAAAGGGAAATGAGAAGAGCTGAAAAAGCAGCTAAACTAAAGGCGGCATCTGATAAAAGATTTGAAGAATATAGAAACAATCAAAACAAAAAACAATGATGTAGGATATAGCATTGTGAACGAATCAAATAAGGAAAATCAGCACAGTTAATCATCTCACCGAATCCTCCTAGTTCTCTGAGCGCTCCGATGGTAAAAAACCGATTCCTCCAAATCCTCTAAATCCTCCAATTCCTCCGCTGGAGGACTTTTAAATATCCGTTTAAAAAAAATAACTAATTTTGTGGTTGTAAAAAAAAAACACTATGAAAAAGTTTGTCACCAGCATCCTCGCCATATTAGGATTAGCAACAGCCTGCGAGAGATTAGGCTATGAAAACGCCGATGTCAATACCTTTGCCTCACGCATTGCAGAACCCGATGTTGTACTTATCGATGTAAGAACCGCAGAAGAATACGCCGACGGTCACATTCAAGGCGCTATCAATATCGATATCAAAAAAGATGATTTCGTGGAGCAAGCAAAATCTATTCTTCCAACCGACAAGACGATTGCCGTTTATTGTCGTGGTGGCAGGCGTTCCGTTACAGCAGCTGAAAAATTAGTTGCCGAAAAGTATAAAGTCGTGAATCTCGAA